>DRNA01000477.1 GCA_011322365.1 Aeromonadales bacterium
TAAGCCTATCATACAAACCTATATAAAATATCGATATGCCAATAGACTTCCTGATGAGAAGGAACTGAAATTATTGTATAAAGAATTAGAAAATATTCGTTAGAAACAAACCATTGAAAACTGGATTGATATTTTTCAGAGTAAAAAATTATTAATTTGGCATCATTTTAGAATTCCTATAGTATAGTTGAGGATGATTTAATATAAATTAACTTACCCTTAACTATAAAAATGTTAATAATAACTAAGAGAAAGGAAAATAATAATGAAAATATTAAAAACAGTTGGTATTTTACTCATGGCTATTGGGGCCGTCGATTTGATTGGAAGTTATACCGGTTTTGATTTATGGGGTGGCTTTGTGGGTGTGGATTTACCTGAAATGCTTTGGAAATATTCTTCATATATCGAATTAGTGATCGGCTATTTATTATTTAATGCCGGTGGTTCAGAAGCTTCTGAAGAGACTGCTGAAGAAACTGAATCTCCAGCCGAGTAGTTGAGCTCTGTTGTTGCTACACTGGTTGATTATTTTTATTGGTAGCAATAAGAACCAGAACTATAATTTCTAAAATTATTTCCCATGGCTTTATCTGGTTATAGTTCTGGTTGTTTTAGATATAAATGGAAAACAAATCCCTATTTTAGTGCAGGTTTGTTAGAATTCACCGCAAGAGTAATTTGATGTAAAACTAACTTTGGTATGAGCACTGATATTTCCCCTATCCTGTCTTTTTTGAAATGTAGTACCCCTCAATCCTGGATTGAGCTAGCGGTTAGGAATTTACCTGTTCTGTTGATTGACCATGCCCAGTGTGAGAAAAAGGCGGCTTCTACGGCATTGATGATGATTCATCGTTACCCGGATAAACAGGATTTACTTTATAAACTGTCACGTCTTGCGCGGGAGGAGTTGCGCCATTTTGAGCAGGTGCTGGATATTATGCAGCAGCGAGATGTTGGTTTTCAGGCTTTGTCTGCGGCCCGATATGCACGGACTTTACGTGAACAGGTGAGTTCACAGGAGCCCCAGCGTTTGATTGATACCTTAATTATTGGCGCTATTATTGAGGCACGTTCCTGTGAGCGCTTTGCCGCTCTTGCGCCTTTTCTGGATGAGGAACTGGCAAAATATTATCATTTTCTGCTAAAGTCAGAGTCCCGCCATTTCAGGGATTATCTTCATCTGGCACAAAGTTACAGTGAAATTGACATACAGCCCCGAGTGGATGAATTTCTTGATCTGGAGCGAGATTTAATTCAAAGTGAAGACGATGATTTCAGGTTTCACAGTGGCGCACCCTCATTGGCTTTGCAAAAGGGCGCACAGATAGCATGATTCCCCCGGGCTGCGAACATACCCTCTAATGAAAAAAGGCACAATAAAATGATAATCAAAAAAATAGTACGGCTTAGCCTGTTCAATCTTCTTTTTGTTCTCTTACTCAGTCAGCAGGGTTACGCGGTTTCACTGTCTGGCCTGACACAGAAAAATGCCTTGCATCCGGGTTTTGTGCCTTTTATTTATGATAAAAATACCGGAAAAACCTATTTACTGCTGAAAAACCTTAATCAACAATTTCTCTATCAAAGCGGATTGACTCAAGGGCTGGGTTCCAATGATATCGGACTGGACCGAGGACAGTTAGGTGAAACCCGTCTGGTAACGTTGGTCGATGGTGGTAGTAAAATCCTGTTAAAACAACTCAATACACGCTACCGAGCGATTTCCAGTAATGTTCAGGAAGCTCAGTCAGTTGAACAGGCTTTTGCGAATTCGGTGATCTGGGGTTTTCCCGTTATTGAGCGTAACAGGCAGGGGATACTGGTTGATGCCAGTGATTTTTTAATCAACGATATCCATGGCATTGCCAGACGTTTGTCCACTATGAAAGAAGGTGATTTCAGGGTAGATAAATCGCGCTCGGCTTTTTATGCGCAAAATTCGAAAAGCTTTCCCTTGAATACTGAACTGGAAGCCACAGTCACCTTTACTGGATCGAAGCCGGGAAAATTTCTACGTTCGGTGGCGCCTGATCCCTATAGTTTTAGTGTACGTTTTCATCATACCTTTGCACAGTTGCCGGATTCAGATTTTCAGCCAAGGGAATATCATCCCCAGTCAGGTTTTTTTCCTGTGGACTATCTTGATTACGCTACCCCGATAGAGAAAAATTTACAAAAACGCTTTATTACACGTCATCGCCTGAAGAAAATCCACCCGGAGCAGAAAGTCAGTGAAGCGGTAAAACCCATTATTTATTACGTGGATGCGGGTGCTCCAGAGCCTGTTCGAAGTGCATTAATCGAAGGGGCTGGCTGGTGGAACCAGGCTTTTGAGGCCATCGGCTATAAAAATGCGTTTCAGGTAAAAGTCTTACCGGCAGAGGCCGATCCTATGGATCTGCGCTATAACGTTATTCAATGGGTGCATCGTTCCACTCGAGGCTGGTCGTATGGTGCCAGTGTGGTTGACCCCAGAACAGGCGAAATTATTAAGGGACATGTTTCGTTGGGATCGCTTCGAGTTCGTCAGGATTATCTGATTGCCCAGGCACTATTATCACCCTTTACTGAGAAAAATCAGACTGAATCGACCGCTGTTATGACTGCTATGGCACTGGCGAGGATCAGGCAACTCGCGGCTCATGAAGTGGGTCATACCTTAGGTCTGGCGCATAATTTTTCTGCCAGTGTCGATGATCGAGCCTCAGTGATGGATTATCCTCAGCCCAAAGTGATCCTGAAAAATAAACAACTGGATTTTTCCGATGCTTATGATGTGGGTATCGGCGCATGGGATCGTCAGACCATTGCCTATGGATACACGGATTTAACACTGAGCGATAATCCACATCAACGACTACTCTCCATAGTCTCAAGTTCTAAAACTAAAGGATTGCACTATCTTTCTGATCCGGATGCCAGAGCGCTGTCCACACCAGCTCCGGATGCGAATCTTTGGGATAATGGCAAAGATGCCATGAAAGAACTTGAACGGTTGATAAAGATAAGAACCTATTCTCTGGCACGTTTTGGAAGTAATTCCATTCCCGTTGGTACGCCTTATTCTTCGCTGGAAGAGGTGTTGGTTCCACTGTATTTCTATGCCCGTTACCAGATTATTGCTGTAGGTAAAAGTATCGGTGGTTATTATTATGACTATTCGGTCAAATCGCGCTCTGAAGATAATAAGCTAAATGATTTCAAGGTTTCTATGGCTAACGGCACTCAGCAAAAAGAAGCCATCTACAGTTTGTTAAAAACCTTAACCCCGGACTATCTTATGCTACCAGCAAAAGTACGGACTCTTATCCCACCCAAAGCCTATGGTTATGAAAAATCGAGGGAAAGCACACAGGGTTATACTGGTATCACCTTTGATGAACTTTCGCTTGCAGAAGCCTCAGCCAACCATACTTTGCGGGTACTCTTAAATCCCGAAAGATTAAACCGACTGCAACAGCAACATGGAATTGAGGCTGAAATACCCGGTAGTGCGTTTATTTTTAAGCAACTGTTGAACCTCACAAAAAATAGCGGAAGGGGCATCGGGGCTGAAATACAAAAAAGAGTGAACTATCGCATTGTGCAACAATTAATGAAAACGTATAACAATAAACAGCTTGCTCCCGAAGTTAAGCCACTGATTTTAGCTGCTTTAATTGAATATAAAAACTGGATGAAATGGACTCTGTGGCTGACTTCAAAAACGAATGACTGGTACGCTTTTTACAGCCATAGTATTTTACAAATAGATCATTTTATAGCACAGCCCGAAAAGGTACAGCCTGATCAGGCAATACCTATGCCGCCTGGCTCCCCTATTTAATAGCGACTAATAGCTAGAAATGGAGGATCGTATTATGCAACATAAATACCACATAGCCCAACTGAATATTGCCAAAGCAGTGGCTGAAATGGATACTAAAACCATGGCTGATTTTGTTGCACGCTTAGATGAAATCAATCAACTGGCTGATGATGCGCCGGGTTTTATCTGGCGATTACAAACTGAATCAGGAGATTCTACCGCCATCAGAGTTTTCGATGATCCACTTATGTTAGTCAATATCAGTGTTTGGCAAAACATCGAAGCATTGAAAAATTTTGTTTATAAATCCTTTCATGTTGAGTTGATTCGAGATCGTGAGGCCTGGTTTAATAAAATGGCTGAAGCCCATCAGGTATTGTGGTGGGTAGAGGCAGGCCATATCCCCGGTATCAATGAGGCCAAAGCAAAGCTGGAACATTTAAGGACAAATGGTGTTTCTCAACAGGCATTTACTTTTGGGAAGCCTTTTGATGCACCAACATCGTGAGGGACCATGAAGCTACTATTTCATGCTAATGATAGGTAACCATTCAGCAAGAATGAAACATGCTTTTTTTACCAATAGTATTGGCGTATGGGTTTATCTGGATAGTCAGTTGGAAGAAGCTAAAAAATTGATAAATGATCCTGACTATGAAGTTCGATGCCCGGTTGATATGGAACA
>DRNA01000478.1 GCA_011322365.1 Aeromonadales bacterium
GAGCAACGCATATGTCCATGGATGGACGGTAGTAGAACAATGCAGGAGCAATTGTCGAGGAGCAGTTGCCGAGATGTGCGCTTATCGTCTTGCCCTATGGCAGCTCAAGCAGGAAGCCAGTGCTGCGTTGCCTACCTATGACACGGATGTAGGTAAGGGGCGTGACCGTTTTTTGCTCCTACAAAAACGGCATACATCACTTCCCTGTGAATAAGCTGGGAGCGGAAGCTTTGCAACTTTCACTAAGGGAATAACCATTAGCTTCAAGTTGCGCCTTGCTCTGACATCCTGCTTGAACTCTGAAACCCTGCATCATGAATGATTTTGGGTATATTAGGTAACGGGCTGAGGATATCCGTTAAGGTTCACTGATAACCCGATCAATCTCATAAATAATGGATAACAGCTGTTCGATATCCGTGTCCATGCCCTTAAAGGCTTCTTCGGCTACCTCGTGAATGCCACAGAAGTTGGGTAAGGGCATACGCTGGTCCAACAGATATGACATTTTTGGAATAAATATCCATTGCAGCCATTGCGACAGATCAAGAGTGTCAATGCAAAAAGGTTCTTCGCTGGCCAGGGCTTCAGCCTCGGGCATTACCTCATCCCAGAGTGCTATATATTTCAGTTCCTGCTCCAGTTTAGCCAGTAAACGGCCGAGTTGGTGTTGTTTTTGTTCTGACATATTACTGATATCTCTTAAATTGTTGCATTTTACGGCGCTGGTGTTTTTCTGGCCTGTTTTGATCATGCTGAATAATCCGTGCAGCCAGTTTCCTCTGTTCTACTGCGGCTTGCCGACGTTGTTGACTTTCGGCGGTTTCACTATAAAGCTTCTGAGCGTCTTTGGCAGGGCCTCGTTTATCCGAAATATTGTCAATGATAATTTCCCTGATGTCATGGCCAATACGAATATGTAATTTCATACCGCTAGCGACATTTTTACCCGGCTTTGCACGCACACCTTCAAGTTCAACCTTGCCACCATCAATAGCCTGACGAGCTAATGCCCTGGTTTTATAAAATCTTGCCGCCCATAGCCACTTATCCAGTCTAACCATTAAATGCACATTATCTTTGCTTTTATTGTTCTCAACTCTTCGCTTAGTCGCCATAATTCGATAAGATCCTAACGTCTTTATGAGTTGTCAGCTCACTGAAACCTCTTATTCAGGTTAATTTTATGTAACTTTAAGCCCAGTTACTTTCGCTTTAGCTGATCTGCAATGTAGACTGTAACAAAATCAGGTATTAAATGGTGCTACTAATACGCACTTTCTCTATAAATCCTGACTCACCAGTAGACAATACTGAGGAAATCACTGAAAATGTATAGAAATTTTGTGAATATTGCCAAAACCCTGCTTTTTCTATCTTTTAAGATGAATTGTCATCGTATCACCTGCTGCATGCGTAGATAATAACAGTAAATTCCTTTATCCTTAACTGGCAGATAAAATTATCAGAAAAAGCAGCAACAAAATGAAACTCAATGGATTAGCAGTAAATACACAATTATGAATCCCTTATTAACCCAATTACAGCGCATAAAAACAATGGATGGCGCCCAGCAGGCGAAGTGGGTTCTGATCCTGCTGGTAGTCCTGCTAGGCTGGGTTGGTGCACGCTTTTTCTGGCAGGTAAGCAGCTTATTTTCTGGCAATCAGATATCCACCACCATTATTAATACTAATGATTTTAAAGCGACTCAAAATAGCAACCAGGCGGCTCAGATTATCAAGCTGAATCTCTTTGGCGATGCCGGCCAAACCGAAAAGGTAGCCATAGAGACACCCATCACTGAAACTGCGCCGGAAACCCGGCTAAATTTAAAACTTCGCGGCATCTATGCCAGCTCAGATGATAAAAGTTCTAATGCTATTATTGAAAATTCACGTGGTCAGCAGGATCTTTATTTCATTGACGATAAAATTCCACCTGAAAGAAACCTCACTCTGGCAAAAGTCCTGAAACATAAGGTTATTCTCAACCGGAACGGTAAATATGAAACACTGACCATGGAAGATTTTGGTAGTACTGTCGGGGGTGATAATAAATCTAAACCGGCTTTGTTGAGTATGAGAGGAAAAAAACTCCCTAAAAAAATCGATCGCCGCAATAACAGGCAGCTCACTCGACAACTTGCCGGTATTCGTCAGAAAATGGTAAATGATCCCAAATCACTGGCTGGCCTGATGAATGTTAATCCCGTGACCGAAAACGGCCAGTTTAAAGGTTTTAAACTCTCACCCGGTCGAGATGCCAGTTTATTCGCGCGCGCAGGTTTAAGACGAAATGATCTGGTCACCAGCGTCAACGGAATTGTTCTGGATGATCCATCCAAAGCATTGACGCTTTATGATGAACTTAGAAATGCTCAGGAATTAAGTATTGAAATTGTCCGGGGTAACCAACCTCTTTCACTGGTTTTTAATTTAAATGATGATAAAAAATAAACAAATTATGAATACAAAAAACTCTAATGGAATACTCTATCGATTGCTCTCTCAGGGTAAATCGATATTGCTGGGTCTATCACTGATAGTGATATTACAGCTCAATGTCTCAAGCGTTTATGCAGCATCCGCCACACTGAATATGAAGGATGCTGAACTACGTACCTTAATTGAAACCGTGAGCCGATTAACCGGTAAAACCTTTGTCCTCGACCAGCGGGTTAATCGCAATCAAAAAGTGACTATCATTTCTCAACATAGGATGACTGAACAGGAAATTTACCAGACATTTCTGTCCGTACTAAAAGTTCATGGCCTCACAGCCATAGAAACCGGCCCGGTGACCAAAATCATGCAGGAGCAACAGGCTAAACAGGATTCTACGCCTATTTCTACCAGTGAACATAATCTGGCGGATACGGACCAACTCATTACGCAGGTGATAAAACTCAATAATATTTCTGTTGGCGAAGTACAGATAATGTTACGCCCTCTCATTCGACAACAAGGACAACTGGGGGTTTATAAACAAACCAATGTTATTGTCATTACCGATTATTCAGCTAATGTAAAGCGTATGATCAAACTCATTCGGCAGGTAGATAAAGAAAGCTCTCAGGAAATTGAGTTAATTCCCCTGGAACATGCTTCGGCATCAGAAATTGTAAGAATTCTGGAAGCACTAAACAAAAATGCCGGCCCCAAAGTAAGTGATTCCGAAAAACCAAAATTTGTTGCCGATGAACGCACCAACAGTATTTTATTGAGTGCCAGTAAAAGTAGCCGGGTACGATTATTAAATTTAATCAAAAAACTGGACACACCGCTTGGCACCAATGGTAATACTCAGGTTATTTACCTGCATTATGCCAAAGCCACCGATCTGGTTGAAATTTTAAATGGGGTGGGAAAATCTAAAGAAGAAGAAGAAAAGAAGAAAAAAAGTGGTAGTTCCAGAACTGCTCGCAGAAGCACTAATAACACATCGTTCTCCATTGAAGCCCACGAAGAAACTAATGCTCTGGTAATTACCGCTCCACCGGATGTTATGCGCTCATTTGAAGACGTTATCCGTCATCTGGATATACGGCGAGCACAGGTCCATGTTGAGGCAATCATCGTGGAAATATCTGAAAATCGTGCCAAACAATTAGGTGTGCAATGGATTTTTGGTGACCAGGGTAATGGCACCGCGCCCGCCGGTATTATTAATTTCAGCAATATTGGTCCCGGTATTGGAGCTATTGGTGCTGCGGCACTGGCAAATCAGAGACAGGATAATGGCAGCACCACTTCTCTGGACAATAATGGCAACCCTGTGACTGTAACCAACACCACCAGCGGTGATAATGGAGTCGCACTTGCACAGGTGCTGGGTGGTTTACAAGGCGTAGGTATTGGTGCGGCCCGTTTTGCCCAATCCGGTTTATCTTTTGCCGCCTTTGTGCAGGCACTGGCATCGGATACCGACACCAACATTCTCTCTACTCCCAGCCTGACAACCCTGGATAATGAAGAAGCTTCCATGATCGCCGGCCAGGAAATACCGATTATTACTGGTAGTCAACTGGGCAATAATAATTCCAATCCTTTTCAAAGTATTGAACGCAAAGAAATAGGTATCAAATTAAAGATCAAGCCACAAATTAATGAAGGTAATGTCATTCGTATGGCGATTGAACAGGAAGTCTCCAGTGTTGCAGGAGCTACTTCAGCGGATGTCATCACCAATACCCGAAAAATACAAACCAATGTGCTGGTTGCCGATGGCAGTATGATTGTACTGGGTGGTCTTATTGATGAACAGATCCAGGTTAGCTCACAAAAAGTGCCCATTTTAGGGAGCCTTCCCCTAATTGGCTCACTTTTCAGCTCTAAGGGAACCACCAAGGTGAAACGTAATCTGATGGTGTTCATTCGCCCTACGATTTCTCGAACCGAAGGCGATATCGTTGGCCTGAGTCGAAAAAAATACAATTACATGCGTGCATTGCAACTCGATCAGCAGGCTAAAGGTATTCCGCTGATGCCTTCTTCTGCTACGCCTGAATTACCCGAGTGGGATGATAACCTTTCAATTCCTCCGTCGTTTGAAGAGGTCATGAAGAAAAAAAGAGAGGCTTTAGAGGAAGATGATAACTAATGTCTGAATCTGAACTTGCAATAGAAAATGAAACCACCTCATCGGCTGAAACATTGTCGAACGAGGTGCCGTTGACTGAACCGTCAACGGAGTTTGACAATGAAACGCTCAAACTGCCTTTCCCTTTTGCTAAACGTCATGGCATTGTCATTAGTGATGCCGAATCAACACCCATTATAGTAAGTTATCTGGCTGATTGCCCGGTAGACGCCATTATTGAAGTACAACGCTTTCTGTCTAAAAACAATCACCGCGATTTTACTCTCAGAGAAATCTCCCAGACAGAATTCGACCTTCAGCTAGCAACTTTATACCAAACCGATTCCAGTGAAGCCATGCAGGCAATGGAAGGCATTGATAATGAAATTGACCTGGCGCAGATAGCCGATGAATTGCCTGTTACTGAAGATTTACTCGAAAGTGAAGATGATGCTCCCATTATTCGCCTCATTAACGCTATTTTAAGTGAAGCCATCAAAGAAAACAGTTCAGATATTCATATCGAGACATTTGAACATAAATTACAGGTACGTTTTCGTATAGATGGCGTGTTAAGAACCATTCTCGAACCCAATCGAAAGCTGGCACCGCTACTCATCTCTCGTATTAAAGTTATGGCACGTCTGGATATTGCTGAAAAAAGAATCCCTCAGGATGGCAGAATAGCGTTAAGAATCGCCGGCCATGCTGTTGATGTGCGTGTTTCCACAATGCCATCGAGTTTTGGTGAACGCGTGGTATTACGTTTACTGGATAAACAGGCGGGACGCTTTAATTTTGACCAGCTGGGTATGTCTGATGAAGTCGCCAGACAGTTTCAGCAATTACTCTTTAAACCCCATGGCATTATTCTGGTCACAGGCCCTACTGGCTCCGGTAAAACCACTACCCTCTACGCAGGATTGATGCTACTGAACGATCAAACCCGCAATATTCTCACTGTAGAAGACCCCATTGAATATCAGCTCGATGGTGTTGGCCAGACACAGGTAAATGATAAAGTGGACATGACCTTTGCCCGCGGACTTCGAGCCATGCTGCGTCAGGACCCGGATGTAGTAATGGTTGGCGAAATTCGTGATCTGGAAACCGCTGAAATTGCAGTGCAGGCCAGTTTAACCGGTCACATGGTGTTATCAACCTTACACACCAATACTGCAGTGGGTGCAATTATCCGACTGGAAGATATGGGTATTGAGCCTTTTTTATTATCCTCCAGTTTATTAGGCGTTCTCGCCCAGCGACTGGTTAGAGTACTCTGTCCCAACTGTAAAAAAGCTTACAAACCCTCTGCGGGTGAATGTGAACTTCTGGGCGTTGACCCTGATTCCAGCCCTGTTTTTCATAAACCCGTGGGTTGTGCTGACTGTAATCACATTGGCTACAAAGGCCGGAAAGGTATTTATGAGCTGTTACTGGTGAGTGAAGATATCCGCCGTATGATCCACAACAATGCCAGCGAACAGGACATCAATGCCGAAGCCCGTAAAGCCACACCAAGCATTCGTGCCGATGGACGTCAACAGGTTTTAAATGGCTCCACCTCTCTGGAAGAAGTGCTTAGAGTCACGCGCGAGGATTAACCGGGATGGCTGCATTTGAATATCTGGCATTAACAGACAACGGTCGCCGCCAAAAAGGGGTATTGGAGGCGGATACCGCACGACAGGTCAGAAGCCAGCTTAGAGATAAATCGCTGACGCCTCTGGAAGTCTACCCGGTGGTGCGAAAGGACAAAACCCAGAAAAATCGCTTTAAACTCGGCGGCAGTATAAAAACCTCTGATCTGGCCCTGGTGACTCGTCAACTGGCAACTCTGGTTGAGGCCGCCATACCCGTTGAAGAATCACTGAAAGCCGTTTCGGAACAGGTTGAACGGCCAAAAATTAAATCCATGCTCCTCGCCATCCGCGCGCGCGTGGTCGAAGGTCACACCCTGGCCGATGCTCTGGCAGAATTTCCTCAGGCTTTTGACCACCTGTTTCGTTCCATGGTCGCAGCAGGCGAAAAATCGGGTCATCTGGGCCCGGTTTTAATCCGACTGGCTGATTTTATTGAATCAAGACAGCAGTTAAAATCAAAAATACGTATTGCCATGATTTATCCCATCACCCTGATTGTGGTTGCCCTTACCGTTGTGATATTTCTATTGGCATATGTTGTTCCTGATATTGTTAAACAATTTGATGATTTGGGTGGTGAATTACCAACTCTTACCCGGGCCATGCTGAGCATCAGTGACTTTATCCAGAATTATGGTGTGTTTGTTATGGCCATTGTGGTAGGGCTAATTGCTTTCTGGCGCTGGTATTTAAGTGATGAAGAACGTCTGAAGGACTATCACCGTTTTCTGCTTACTCTCCCTGTGGTAGGGAAAGTTATCCGTGGTCTAAACAGTGCACGTTTTGCACGAACCCTCGCCATTCTAACCTCAAGTGGTATTCCAGTACTGGAAGGTATGCGCATCAGTGGGCAGGTACTTACCAATCTGGATATGCGAGAATCTGTGAAGGAAGCCGCCATCAGAGTCAGTGAAGGTGCCAGTTTAAAGCAATCCCTGAAAGAAACTGGTCAATTTCCACCCATGATGTTACATATGATTGCCAGTGGTGAAGATTCAGGCGAACTGGAGGCGATGCTGGAAAAAACCGCCAACAGTCAGGAACTGGAGTTTGAAAATACATCCACTATTGCACTTGCTCTGTTTGAACCCTTTATCATTATTGTAATGGGAATGATGATTTTATTGATTGTCCTGGCCATATTATTACCTGTTTTTGGCCTCAATGATTTAATTACTACTTAAATTCAGGAGAATATTATGAAACCTTTACAACGTGGATTTTCATTAATTGAAATCATGGTTGTTGTTGTAATTCTGGCCATCCTGGGTGCTGCTGTTGTGCCATCTCTATTAGGCCAAACCGATAAGGCCCGTTACGCTCGTGCTCAGGCGGATATAGCAAAACTCGACTCAATGATAGAACTGTATAAAATTCAAACCGGTGTCTTCCCCAGTACAGAACAGGGTTTATATGCCCTGGTAAGGAAACCTGCCGGTGAACCAGAACCACGAAATTACCCTCAAAATGGCTATATCAAAAAATTGTCCCAGGATCCCTGGGGCAATGATTATATTTACGTTTATCCGGGAGAGCATGGGCCCTATGATATTTTTTCTTTGGGTGCTGATGGTCAGGAAGGTGGCGAAGGCTTTGATGCTGATATTACTAACTGGGATCAATCCGAATCAGAAGGCTAATGAAACCCAATAAACTACCACTACAATTAACCCGTAGCACAGGATTTTCACTGACTGAAATTATGGTGGTGATGCTGATTATTGGTTTATTTGCAGGATCAGCCGTTTACATTTTTGATGGCAATAATTCAGCCAGCCAACTGAAACGGGAGTCTCAGCGTTTAAAGCAGATTATTAAAATTGCTATGGATGAATCGCTCATCAACGCCACGCAATTAGGTCTGGTGATAACCGAAGAAGGTTACGAATTCCTGCAATTAAAAGA
>DRNA01000479.1 GCA_011322365.1 Aeromonadales bacterium
CAAAGTCCATCTTGAAGTCTCACGCCACGCTAAACACAACGACGAAGTGATTTTAATCGGCCATGCGGGACACCCTGAAGTTGAGGGCACTCTGGGTCAGTACCTGGATTCAGAGGATGGCCATATTCACCTGATTGAAACTGCCAATGACATAAGTAATCTACGCATCGATGCCGGCAAAAAACTGGCTTATGTCACCCAGACAACTTTATCCGTTGATGATACAAGCGAAATTATTCAGGGCCTGCAACAAAAATTTCCCCATATTCAGGGCCCCAAAAAGGATGACATTTGCTATGCCACACAAAACCGTCAGGATGCGGTGAAACAGCTGGCCGACCAGTGCGAATTAGTACTGGTGGTAGGCTCAACCAATAGCTCAAATTCTAATCGCTTAAAAGAGCTGGCTTTAACGCAGGGCGTCAACAGTCACCTGATAGATGGCGCTGAAGATATTAAAGCAGAGTGGTTTGAAGGCGTTGAAAAAGTTGGCATCACCGCCGGTGCTTCTGCACCGGAAGTGCTGGTTGAAAATGTCATCCAGAAAATTCAGTCCTGGTTTGATGCTGATATCATCAAAGACAAAGGGCCTGAAGAAAATATTGTCTTTCAGCTGCCAAGAGAATTACGTTCTTAACGCCAGCAACCGGAGCCACCTGTAGCCGTTTGAGCGCCGAAATTATCAATCGACAATGTGCCGCAGTTAGGATCAACATTCTGAGCGGGATCAGGCACACAGGAAGCCCGGAAGCTGGTTCTTATATCACCCGTTGTTCCAGCAACAACACTAAACGTATAATGACCTTCGGATGAAGTTGCCGGCACATTCAAATCTGCAAGTGTTGTTGTATAGGTATTCTGTAAGCCCTTATACTTTTCTTCCTGAAAAGCCAGGTTACTCAAAGGCCTGATACACTCATCTGCACGAATAGACGATGCCGCGAATCCTCTATAAGAGGGTATGGCAACGGCCAGAATAATTCCCACAATAGAAACCGCAATCAACAGTTCTATTAAAGTAAAACCTCTTTGTGTTTGCATATACATCACCTTATTTCACTGTTCTGATTCTGACTTCTTTCAGTATGGGGCGCAAAGACACCAGCTTTTTATCTGAAATTGAAAACCGAATCTGGCTCCCTTTCTTTACAGCCGAAGGTTTAACCTCACCAGTTGTAGTCAGAAACTTTGTTGCCGCATTGTAGGAAAACTCATAATCCTCTGCATAAATAATCTTGGATCGATAATCAACTTTATTTACCGTAAAAGTCGCACCGGCCTCTTCTACATTAAATTGACTGGTTTCAGCTGTAGCTGAAAATGCTGTTACTAACAAAGCGATTGCCAGCATTATTTTTGTTAAATTTCTCATTATGACTACCTCTGCTGTCTCCATGACTGACGCCTTCTGGAATTAGGATTTGAAGATTCGCCAACAATATCAACCTTACCACTGGTACCACTGAAATATTTATACTCATCAGTACCACCTTTCGGGTTATTCAAAATACCGGGCTTGGCAACTATACCGGAACGGGATTTAACACCCGATACAATCGTATCTTCACTACTGTAATTTACAAAATCGTCACCATCAATTATGCCATCGCCGTTTACATCAAATGGAGAAGCAGGTAAACGACTTCCACTATCCGCATTTAATTCCATAATCCAGCCATCACCACCACTGGAGCAAGGGTCTTCATCAGGAATCAGAGTGACAAAAATAACCCGGCCATTTCGAACCACTGGCTCAACAACAACTCGTTCTCCGTAGAAATTCGAATAACGCAGATCCATGTACCAGCCTTTATCACTTGTCCAGTCAATTTTATATGCAGGCTGCTCCGAACTGCTGGTTACCCGGAATTCACGATCAATACCATCTGCACCTGAAACAACGGTTTGATTCAGA
>DRNA01000480.1 GCA_011322365.1 Aeromonadales bacterium
AGATGGCCAGAGACCACCATATCAGTCGGAAAGCTCAGGATGATCTGGCATTTCGTTCTCATGTACTGGCCAGTAAAGCCTGGGAAGAAGGTGTTTTAGATGCAGAGGTGATGACAAGTTACATAAAGCCTTTTGAGGTTTATCTTGCGAGAGATAATAATATACGCTTCGACAGCCAGCGTGAAAGTTATGACCGCTTAAAGCCGGCATTTGATAAAAAGTATGGCACGGTAACCGCTGCCAATAGTACGCCGTTGACTGATGGTGCCTCCGCAATCGTGATAATGTCTGAGCAAAAAGCAAAAGCATTGGGTTATCAACCTCTGGGCTATATACAGAGTTATGCTTTTGCAGCTATTGACGCTAAGCGAGACATGTTAATGGGGCCAAGTTATGCAACACCGATGGTACTGGATAAGATGAAAATGACCCTCAGGGATATTGATCTGATTGATATGCATGAAGCCTTTGCTGCTCAGACACTTTGTAATATACAGGCTTTTAATTCAAAAACCTTTGCCAGAGAAAAACTTAATCGATCCAGGGCTATTGGTGAAATCGATATGGATAAATTTAATATACTCGGTGGTTCAATTGCTTATGGGCACCCATTTGCTGCTACAGGCACACGCCAGATTACTCAATTGCTCAATGCATTAAAACGACAGGGAGGTGGTATAGGGCTTGCCACAGCCTGTGCGGCAGGTGGATTAGGTGCAGCAATGATTCTGGAGGTCGAATAACATGGTAACAACTACAAAATTACAACAGAATTCCACATCATCTGAGACTAAAAGTTCTTTTACACTGAAACTCACAGATGATAATTATGCCATTATTTATATTAATATTGAGGGTGAATCGCAAAACACGTTAAAAGTTGAATTTAACAATAAATTCAATGAAATACTTAAACAAGTTGATGCTATTTCTAATTTAAATGCTGTTATCATCACCAGTGATAAGAAAGACAGTTTTATAGCCGGTGCGGATATCACCATGTTGAAAGCGGCAGATACGGAAGAAGCCGCCTTTTCTATCTCTCAATTAGGGCAACAATTATTCACTCAACTCGAAAATCGTAGCGAACCGGTTATTGCAGCCATTGATGGTGCCTGTTTAGGTGGGGGACTTGAACTGGCGCTAGCCTGTCATGGGCGAGTATGCACGGATAACACCAGTACGCGTCTGGGATTACCGGAAGTTCAGTTAGGCTTATTACCCGGCGGAGGTGGTACTCAGCGATTGCCTCGATTAATTGGTATTGCCAATGCACTTGATTTAATGCTAACCGGAAAAATGCTCAGTGCCAGGCGCGCTATGAAAACAGGTCTGGTTGACGAGGTTGTAGCCAGTGCAAACCTGATTAAAGCAGCGAAACGATTAGCCCGGACCTTAAAAAGTCAGACAAACGATTCCACTGCTAAAAAATGGTCAATAAGCAGAATTAAAAACTGGCTACTTGAAGAAAACCGCTGGGGCAGGGAGTTGTTGTTTTCTCAGGCGAGAAAACGACTTCAGGCCAAAACTGGTGGACATTACCCTGCACCTGAATATATTGTTGATGCAGTAGAAATCGGTATCGAAAGAGGTCTGGATAAGGGCTATAAAGCCGAATCAGAATTATTTGCAAAATTAGTCGTCTCAGCAGTAGCAAAAGAGTTAATCAATATCTTTTTTGCAACCACTGAAATGAAAAAACAGGCACAGCAACTGACATTAACCCCCATTGAACCCTTTACAAAAATCGGCATATTGGGTGCGGGACTTATGGGTGCGGGTATAGCTTTTACCAGCATTGATAAAGCAAAAGTGCCGGTGAGGCTAAAAGATCGGGATGATAAAAGTGTACTATCGGGCCTCAGACATATCTATCAACTATTTGCCCGGCGTCTTAACAGAAAGTCAATTTCAAAGATTGATATGTCCGATAAGCTTTCTTTAATTACTGCAACCACTGATTATTCGGGCTTTGACAATTGTGACCTGGTAATAGAAGCCGTATATGAAAATCTTGAATTGAAGCAAAGCATGTTAACCGAGATAGAAAAGATTAACAAAAATGCTGTGTTTGCTTCTAATACCTCATCAATTCCTATTACAGAAATTGCTCAGGTGAGTAAAAATCCACAAAATGTTATTGGTCTGCATTATTTTTCACCTGTTGAAAAAATGCCCTTACTGGAAGTTATAAAAACTGCTGAAACCTCACAGCAAACCATTGCCCGAAGTGTTAAATTTGGCTATCAACAAGGTAAAACAGTGATAGTTGTCAATGATGGACCAGGATTTTATACCTCCAGAATTCTGGCTCCCTACATGAATGAAGCTGGCTTCCTGTTAAGTGAAGGTGTTGCAATCGATGCTATTGATGGCGCGCTGAAGCAGTTTGGATTTCCTGTAGGTCCCTTCAATTTACTGGATGAAGTTGGCATTGACGTTGGTACCAAAATTGCGCCTGTTCTGGTCAATGCATTCGGTAAACGCTTATCTCCCCCGGATAATTTTACCAAACTGGCGCAACTGGGTCGCCTGGGACGTAAGAATAAAAAAGGTTTTTATCTATACAATGGAAAAAGTAAGCAAAAACAGGTTGATGAAACAATCTATACCGATCTGGGCATTACCCCCGGTACTCAGATGGGATCAGAACAGATTGCTGAACGTTGCGTATTACAGATGTTAAATGAGGCGGCCCTGTGTTTACAGGAAAAAATAATTGAAAACCCCAGAGATGGTGATATTGGTGCTATTTTCGGATTGGGATTTCCACCCTTTACCGGGG
>DRNA01000481.1 GCA_011322365.1 Aeromonadales bacterium
GAAGTATTGAATAAACTTCAGTCTTTAAACCCAAATCTCATGTTATATAGCGATGAAGAGATTAAAAATGCCCCCGCTATGTTAAAAGGCAAGACAGAGCAGGATGCACTGATTGCCTATTTACAAAATCTTGGCATTCTATTGAAAAATAAAAGGTAATCGTCATGGATATTAATGTATTGCGTGGCGTGATGACGGCTGTATTAATCGTCATCTTTATCGGCTTATTTTTCTGGGCATTTAGTAAAAAACGAAAAGCGGATTTCGACGAAGCAGCTTCATTGCCCTTTGTTGGAGATGATGAAGATCCGCGCATCGTTTTTAAAGAGGTTAATAGTAAAGGGGATCAATCATGAGTAATTTTTGGAGTTGGTATATTACCATTCTATCAGTAGGTTATATTATTGCCGTACTCTGGCTGCTACTGGTCACTCGCCAGGTAAAATCAGATATGACCGATTCTGGTGAAAATAATTTAATGGAACATTCCTACGATGGCATTCAGGAATATAATAATCCCATGCCAAGTTGGTGGATTAAACTGTTCTATATCACCATTGTTTTCGCAGTTGCCTATCTGGTGTTATATCCGGGTTTAGGAAACTGGAAAGGTACTTTAGGTTGGACTTCTCATAATCAACATGCAGAAGAAGTAGCTGCAGCGGAGAAAGTTTATGGACCATTATTTAAAAAGTATGCTGCCATCAGTATCCCTCAATTAGCCTCGGACCACCCGGAAGCTATTGAAATGGGTAAACGCATATTTTTGAATAATTGTGCTGTTTGTCATGGTTCTGATGCGGGTGGTGCACCCGGTTTTCCAGCATTAAATGATAATGACTGGCTGTATGGTGGCGCGCCTGAGCAAATTGTCAAAACCATAACCGATGGTAGAAATGGTGCTATGCCTGCCTGGGGTAGTACCTTTGGTGAAGATGGCGTATTACAACTGGCATCCTATGTTGAAAGCTTAAGTGGTCGTCCTGCAGATGAGAAACTGGTTGCAGAAGGAAAAGCCAAGTTTATGACCTGTGCCGGTTGTCACGGTATGGATGGTAAAGGTATGCAGGCTCTGGGCGCTCCAAACCTCACTGATAATATCTGGTTATATGGTGGTTCACCCGCAGTTATTGCAAAAACTATCCGTGATGGCAGGAATGGCGTAATGCCTTCTCATAAAGATCTGTTAGGTGATGACAGGATACATCTGGTAGCGAGTTATGTTTATAGCCTGACTCATGCTGCCAAAGCCGATAAAACAGGTGGCAAATAGTCGCAGTTTTAGAAACACCGGCCAATAAGGATTAGATTTTTGTTAGAATAACCCCAATGGAACGGGGATGTACTGGTCCCAGACGGGGCCAGTACTTTTTATGGAATTTTTTATGGGAACAACAGCTTTATTCCAACACCGTTTCCTCCACTAACAGGTTGAGTTTAGCTATGAGTAAAAAAATACCTCAGAATGCAATTAAGGTAAACGTAGATACCTCCGTACAACAACTCTATGAAAAACCGCCAGCAATATATTCGCGAAAAATTAAAGGGACTTTTAACAGCTTAAGGCGCTATGCCGTGTGGATGTTGTTGGGTTTATACTATTCAATTCCCTGGTTTAATTATGATGGTCATCAAGCCATATTGTTTGATTTACCTGCGCGAAAATTTTATCTTCTTGGTTTAACCATCTGGCCCCAGGATTTTATTTTATTATCCTGGCTACTGATTATTGCGGCACTTTTGTTGTTCTTCGTCACCTCAATGGCAGGACGTTTATGGTGTGGTTATGCCTGTCCACAAACCGTATGGACTGAAACTTTTATCTGGATAGAACGAATTTTTGAGGGTGATCGCAACAAACAGATGAAATTA
This sequence comes from Aeromonadales bacterium, assembly GCA_011322365.1. Lineage (GTDB taxonomy): Bacteria > Pseudomonadota > Gammaproteobacteria > Enterobacterales > DRNA01. Next base: position 1,873 of record DRNA01000481.1, read on the forward strand.
GCAAAAATGCCCTGGAATAAAGAAAAGATAACCCGCAAAGCAGGTAAACATTTTTTCTGGTTAATTTTTGCTTTTTTTACCGGTTATACCTTTGTAGGTTATTTCACTCCTATCAGGGAGTTAACCCCCGCTATTTTAAACTGGAGTTTGGGACCGTGGGAAACTTTCTGGATTATCTTTTACTCATTCGCCACCTGGGGAAATGCCGGGCTACTAAGAGAACAGGTATGCAAATACATGTGCCCTTATGCTCGCTTTCAGGGAGCCATGTTCGATAAGGATACGCTGATTATTTCCTATGATGCTGAGCGAGGAGAAAAGCGTGGCCCTCGAAAAAAAGGTTCCGATTACAAAGCAAAAGGCTTAGGGGATTGTGTTGATTGTGAACTCTGTGTTCAGGTATGCCCAACAGGTATTGATATCCGAAACGGCTTGCAATATGAATGTATTGCCTGTGCACTTTGTATAGATGCCTGTGATTCTATTATGGATAAAATGGGTTATCCGAGAGGACTGGTCCGATATACTACTGAACATCAGGAGCAAGGTAAAAAGACGCATATCATTCGCCCGAGAACCATTATGTACATGCTGGTTTTGCTCGCAGTCACATCAGCTTTCGTTTTTAATGTTGCTACGAGAGTCCCTCTGAAAGTAGATGTTATCCGAGATAGAAATCGACTCTATCAGGAAAATATCATGGGTATGATAGAAAATATCTACACCGTTAAAGTGCTTAATATGGATACCAAAGCCCACGACTACCAAATTAGCGTTCATGGTTTAAAAGATATGAAATTGGTTGGGCCAACAAAAGTACACGTGGAATCTGGAGGAGTGAAAGCGGTCCCGGTCAGACTGGTAGTCGATCCTGGCTATTTGAAAACTGCCACCAGTCATGTGGAATTTGTAATTAAAGCAGTTGATGATGATTCATTAAAAGCAGAGTCTGAGAGTCGCTTTATTGGTCCAGCTCTCGGCAGACACTAGCAAGTAATCATAACGGTAAAATACAATGACAATGCAGGAAACTAACGAAAGCAATAATCCAGACATACGCCCCTGGTTTAAAGAACCCTGGCTTTGGTTGGTGATCCTGCTACCTGTATCAGCAGTTGTTGCCGGGATCAGTACGGTTATTATTGCCAATAACAATGCTGTAGAAATGGTTAATGATGATTACTATAAATTGGGACTGGCTATTAATCGAAATATTGATGCCGTTACCAAAGCAAAATCCCTTGATATAAAAGGACGATTATTTTTTAGTCCCGATAAAATCCAGTTGCATCTTCAATCCAATGGAGATGAAATAACCGATCAGATATTACTTGATTTGATCCACCCCACCGAGAAGAGATTAGATAAACATTTTAAAATGAAAAGCCTGGGTCATGGCGTTTTTTCTATTGAAAATAGCATTCCAGTAAGTGGACGACGCTATATCAGAATAACTTCAGTTGAAAACCAATGGGTAATAAAATCAGAGATTAATATTACTACCGGTGAAACCTTTCTTCTCTCCGCTAAATAATTGAGTTGGTAAACGATGTTATCTGAGGTCTAATAGTGAGTGAAAATTGTTTTCATTGCGGTGAAGATGTACCTCCAGATAGCCATTGGACGGTTAGCTGGCATGATATTGAACAACCCATGTGTTGCCCCGGTTGTCAGGCAGTTTGTGAAACTATTATTGCCGGTGGTCTGGATGAATATTATCAGTTACGGGAAAAAAATCCGCTAAAACCAGCCTCGTTGATTCCCGATGAACTCAAACGTATTGAATCTTACAATAAACAAACTATTTCCCAGGCTTATTTATTCAATGCTGAGAATACTCAATCAGCAAATTTTTATATCAGTGGCATGACCTGTGCCGCCTGTGCCTGGCTGATTGAAAAACAGGTTGCCCGTTTACCCTTCGTTGAAAATATCAGTGTGAATGCTGTGAGTAATCTGGCTCAAATCAGTTGGTATAAAAATAATGACCAGCAAAATTCTCATCTGGGCGACATTATAAAAAAAATAAAATCAACTGGATATAATGCCAAACCCTTATTACCGGAGCAACTTGCTAATGCCCATGCACTGGAACAAAAAGCTATTTTAAAACGCCTGGGTGTTGCTGGTTTAGGCATGATGCAGGTTATGATGTTTGCTGTAGGACTTTATACTGGCGCATTTCAGGGCATGGAAGCAAAATATCAAACCTTACTACGATGGGTATCTCTGTTAGTGGCAACGCCGGTCATATTCTATTCTGCAGCGCCCTTTTTTCAGGTTGCCTGGCACAATATAAAAAGTTTCAAATTCGGCATGAACGTCCCCGTTGCCATTGCCATTGGTGCGGCTTACAGTGTCAGTTGTTTTGATACTCTAACGGGTCAGGGCGAAGTGTATTTTGATTCAGCAGTCATGTTCACATTTTTTTTACTCATTGGACGATTTCTTCAAAGTCGCGCCAGATGGAGAGCCTCTGAAACCAACCTGTCAACATCAATCCTGATAGCTCCAACGGTCCAGGTGAAGAACAATTTCTCACAAGATGAGGATTGCTGGGAATTTAAAGCCGTCAGTGAAGTGAAGTCTGGAGACAGGATACTGGTTGCACCCGGTGAAACTGTCCCGGTTGATGGTTACATTGAAAAGGGAAAAAGCGAAGTCAGTACAGCGGTGATCAACGGAGAATTCAGTGCACATCTACTTCAGGCTGGCGACAAAATTCTCGCCGGAAGTATTAACCAGTCGCAACCGTTAGAGATTGTTTCTACAGCTGTAGGCTCGGATCGCTTCATTGAAAAACTGGCTCAGCAACAACAACAGGCATTATCATCAAAGCCAAAAATTATCTCGATGGCCGATGAATTTGCTCACTGGTTTGTTATCCTTGTTTTACTGGCAGCTACCGCAACCGCCATATACTGGGTAAATACAGCTCCTGAAAATGCGTTCTGGATCACCCTGTCTGTATTGGTAGTCACCTGCCCCTGTGCTTTATCATTAGCCACACCGGCTTCAATAACCGCTGCAATCGGCAAGGCAACAAAATTTGGTCTGTTAATTTCAAACCCTGAATTATTAGAAAAATTGCCTCATTGCCAGTGGGCAGTTTTTGATAAAACAGGGACACTGACACTGGGTAAATTGCAGCTTGATAATATTGAGTTATTAGATGAGAATTATAGCACTGATACTATATTAAAGATTGCCACCGCGCTGGAAAAAGGTTTCAATCATCCTGTTGCAAAAGCATTGCTTGATTCCAGTACTACTCCGCTTATTTCTTCTGTTTTAAATCAGGATAAGCAGCTTACTGCGGTCGAGCTGGAGAATATCCCGGGAAAAGGTATCTCTGGAAAAATCAATAAAACCCTCTACCATCTGGGACAATTTAATGAATTTTTGCCTGATAAAAATAAAAGTAATCAACCTGATGACAGTAGTCTGAAGCACAGTAGTAAAAAAGTTATCTATCTGTTTCAATCATCCGTTGCTATCGCCAAATTAATCTTCAAAGATCCCTGGCGAAGTGATGCCCTTGAAACCATAGACGCTCTGAAAAACAATGCCTTTAAAATTGCCATCCTGACTGGCGACCCTTCGCTGGACAGTCAGGCTATTAAACGACAGTTTAATGCCGATGAAGTTGTTTCTGGTTGCTCCGCCAAAGACAAACTCAACTGGGTTAAACAACAGCAACTGCAAGGAAACCCTGTTTTAATGCTTGGAGACGGGCTGAATGATGCCCCGGTTCTGGCTCAGGCTGATGTGTCAATCGCCATGGCTGAAAGCGTTAGTCTGTCTCGTACGGGTAGTGATGCAACCTTATTGAACCCCTATTTGTGCACTGTTGTTAAGCTTTTAAATCTGGCAAAAAAAACACGTCGAGTTATTAAACAAAACCTGATCTGGGCAATTGTATATAATGCGACTACCATTCCTCTTGCTGCTATGGGTGACATACCACCCTGGCTGGCTGCAATCGGGATGTCTTTAAGTTCATTATTTGTCGTTTTAAATGCATTACGTTTAAATACTTCCACGCATGCTTTAACAATAAAAGGCATGTCAACTTCATCGGAGCAGGCTATTGGATAGTTTATTTTTATTGATACCCGTCACCCTGATTATCCTTGGCATCGCTATCTGGATATTTTTGTGGGCAGTCAATAATGATCAATATGATGATATGGAATCACCCGCCTCAAGAATTTTATTTGACGATGATGAGCAGGCTACCATTGATCAGTTTAAAAAAGAACAGGCCTTAAAAAAACAACTTAAAGCAACAAAGCATCACAAAGAGAAACAATATAATGATTGATTTAGCAGGACTTTTTGCCGCTTTTATGGCTGGATTACTGGGCTCGGCACATTGTTTTGGTATGTGTGGCGGTATTGCCAGTGCCTTGCAACTTGCTGTACCACGTCATTCATCATCCGCTAAATTTTACCTGATCAACTATAATCTGGGCCGAATATTTGGCTATACCCTGCTCGGTGTCATTGCGGGTGTGGTCAGTGTTTCGGCGATAAAAACCTTTGGCTTAAAATCTGCACTTAACGGCCTCAGGATTTTCAGTGCAATCTTTCTTATCCTCATGGCTGGTTATATCGGTCGATGGTGGATGTTGCTGGCAAAATTTGAAAAAGCTGGACAACATATTTTCAACCCCATGAAAAATCTGAGTAAAAAATTGCTGCCATTAAAAAATCCCTGGCAGGCTTTATTGCTGGGTACTCTGTGGGGGTTTTTACCCTGCGGACTGGTGTATTCTGCTCTGGCCTATTCCGCATCTTCCTCCAATATTGCTGAAGCAGCCCTGAGAATGACATTTTTTGGTTTAGGGACATTCCCGGCGGTCGGTTTAATGGGAGGAGCGGCAACAACGGTAAAGCTTTATTTGCAAAAAAATAGTGTTAAACAACTGGCTGCTATTTCCATGTTGATTATAGCGCTTTGGACTGTATTACCGCTGATTAAGCAATTGTTAGGGATGGGGATGCATCAGCACTGATCAGGATCAATACCTGTGCAGGAAAATTAAGTAGAATCTCAACTCTTAGATATGACTAACGGCATATGTGCGAAAGATGGCTTCAAAATACTTTAGTCGAGCATTAATTGATAAATACAATATTAGCGGCCCCCGATATACCTCTTATCCTACAGCTGTAGAATTTCACGGTAATTTTCAGGCAGCAGATTTTAGTAATGGTATCAGGCAAAGTGATGCTACAAAACCTGTTTCTCTCTATATTCACGTACCCTTTTGTGACACGCTCTGTTATTACTGTGCCTGCAACAAAGTCATTACCAGAGATTACACTAAATCTGTACAATTTATCGATAAGCTGAAAAAAGAAATGGCTCTCATTGCGCCACTGATTAAAGACCGACAGGTGCTACAGATGCATTGGGGCGGTGGAACCCCAACCTTCTTAACCGATGAACAAATCCAGGATATTATTCAATTTTTACATGATAACTTTACCATGTTGAATAACGATGAGGGTGAATACGGAATTGAAATCGATCCCAGAGCAGTCACACCGGAAAGAATCAGGAATTTACGTGAAATGGGGTTTAACCGACTTTCCCTGGGCGTGCAGGATGTTAACCCTGAAGTACAAAAAGCGGTGCATAGAATTCAGCCGAATGAGATTACTGAAGGCGTGCTGAATACCGCTCGTGAAGTCGGTTTTGTTTCAACTAATCTTGATCTTATCTATGGTTTACCTTTTCAGAACGAAACTTCATTTGATCAAACACTGGATCAGGTATTGCAATGGCGACCTGATCGACTGTCGGTATTTAATTATGCGCATCTGCCACACCTGTTCAAACCGCAAAAAAGAATACTGGCGGAAGATCTACCTTCAGCGGATGAAAAATTAAATATTTTAGATAATGCCATTAGCAAACTCTCTGATAATGGCTATGACTTTATTGGCATGGATCATTTCGCCTTACCAGATGACGAACTTTCTCTGGCACAAAAAGACGGCAGCCTGCACAGAAATTTCCAGGGCTATACCACCCATGGAGAATGTGATCTAATTGGCTTCGGTCCGTCTGCTATCAGCCAGGTAGGTCAGGTTTACAGCCAGAATCTAAAAACCCTGGATGAATACTATGACAGTCTTGATAAAAATAACCTGCCCGTCTGGCGTGGCAAAATTCTTGATGAAGATGACCTCATTCGCAGAGCGGTTATTGTACAACTAATATGTCAGTTCCAACTGGAATTCGATGATATCAATCAGCAATTTGCTATTGATTTTCAAAGCTACTTTGCTGACGAATTATCGGACTATAAAGCAATGCAAAAGGATAATTTACTCACCGTCGATGAAAAGGGTATAAAAATTCACGCACCGGGTCGATTATTAATTCGAAATATCTGCATGATATTCGACAAATATCTGCAACGCATGCAAAGACAGATATCATTTTCAAAAACAATTTGATCAAGATAGTGACTAACTTATCTTCAAAATAATACATGCCTATGCATTTAACTCAGTCGTGTTATTAACTGATGGAATAATATTAATTTTGTTGAAATAAAAATACATTTTCTAACGTTTAAGTTGTCATCCCGACCTTGTGGAGGGCTCTTGAAGCTTTAAGATCCCTCCACAAGGTCGGGTTGACAGAGATCTTCTTCATCGTAAGGCAAATACCTGAGTTACATGCAGAGGCATGAAATAATAAAACCCTATTATTTTATTGGTGCAAAGCAAGCCTCCAGAATTACCCTGTATTTTGATAGGGATTGGGTATATAATCGCCTAAATTCTCCTTCAGGGTGATACTATGCCGGAACAGGCCTCCAGTTCTTACATTAAGACCAGCTCTACGTTGACCCCGATTAAATGTCACAATTGTGCCATACGAAAACTTTGCCTTCCGGTAATGTTAGCAGAATCTGAAGTAGACCACCTTGAAACCATTATTCAGCGGGGTAGCACCTTAAGTAAGGGCAAAAACCTGTTTATTGCCGGTGAAACCTTTGATGCTATTTATGCGGTGCGTTCCGGAAGTTTTATTAATACCACGGTAACTGCCGATGGTGATGAGCAAATTACCGGATTTTTTCTACCCGGTGAGATTATTGGTCTGGACAGTATTCACAGTGGTGTTCACCCTACCAGTGCTAAAGCTCTGGAAACCAGCAGTGTTTGCGCCATCCCCTTTACTCGCTTGCAGGATTTGGCCTCTGATATCCCTGCGCTACAGAATCAGTTATTTCGTATAATGAGCCATGAAATCAAGGAAGAACATGATCTGATGTTGTTGTTGGGTAAAAAAAGTGCCGAAGAAAGACTGGCGGCTTTTATTATGAATCTCTCACAACGCTTTAAACTCAGAGGGCTGTCTGAGAATCAATTTCGCCTCACCATGACACGCTCTCAGATCGGTAATTATCTCGGGTTGGCAGTAGAAACAGTTAGCCGATTAATGACACGGTTTTCACAGCAAAAAGTACTGGATGTTAAAGATAAGGAAATTGTTATATTAAACCGTGAACAACTCGCCGAAATTGCCGGAATAAACTGTCACCACGATTAAAAACTTTTCTATTATTAACCTATCCCGAAGCTGATTTTATCTTTTTTCCAGAAGTCATTACCTCTGGTTTACAAACAGACACAAAGGGTTCAGTCAGCAGTACCTGCTGGATAATCTCTCCCAGATACTCAAGATACATATCAATGTAATTTTTCCCTTTCTGATTTTGAATGATCCAGGGATTCATCAATGTATGTCTTAACGCAAACATAAAGTCGGCCTGATTTTTCTCATCTTCAACTTTTTCTACAAAGGTTTTCCCATCAATAGAAAGCTCCATCGCCAGACGCGTGGCTTCGGCCCTGGTCAGGTTACTGCGGAATAATTTGGTACTGGAACCCAGAAATTCTGCGGTTTGTACAGGACGCTGCGGGTTAACTTTCAAAAACTGATAAATAGCACGGGTAAACTGATTGGCAATGGCCATGGAATGATTATTGATGGGGTTGATAGACAAGGTCACCAGATTGGTATCGGGCTCAACGGGCATAATAACCTGAGCATAAGCACTGATCTTGTTTTTAAATGCATCAAAATGGTCGGTAAAATATTCCGAGTTTCGTATGGATGCAGCAACGATTTTCCCCATGGCTTTATTGTGTAATGGCGTCACCTGCTGACTTACGTAGACTGCAGCTGCAGCAGCGCCGGGTTTTGAACCTTCTAAAATAAACTGTCCTAAATCATTAAAAGATTTCTCCGCATGGCGGTTGTCAAAAACATAGGCCGCTTTTTGTTCCTGGATTTGACACAATAGCTTATTTCGGAAAACCACGCCCCCCACGCCAAAGGGAAGATAACCCAATTTATGTGGATCAACGGTAATAGAATCCACTTTATCCAGGTGGGTGATAGCTGCATAGGTTTCTTTGCTGGGAAAATAGGAAAAAGATTGAGATGCCTCGGCAAAACTCAGGTTTTTGCCATTTTCTTTTCTAAATAAAGTAGCAAAATAACCACCCCAGGCTGCATCAACATGAATGGGAAAATACAGTCCTTTTTCGCTAAAATATTGTTGCAACCTCACCACCTCATGTACTGGATCAATGGTGCCAAATTCTGTGGTCCCCAACACCGAAACCACCGCAAGGATCGGGATCTGTTTCACCAGAGCCTGCTGAAGAATTCGTTCCAGTGCCTCATAATCCATGCGCATATGCCGATCCACAGGCACTTTAACCATCTGTTCCGTACCTAATCCTAATAACTGAGCTGCTTTTTTCCAGGAGTAGTGTGCGGTGGAAGGTACCAGCACTATGGGGGACTTTATAGTCCAATAGCGCTGAGAAAAAGTCGCCAGGCCTAAAGATTCCGGTCGATATTTATTCAATGTTGCTTCAAAGAGCTGCTGTTGGCTTTCTGTTGTAGCCAGCTGCATAAACTGCTGCCAGTATCCCAGGGATATATCCAGAGGTAAATTAAATAACTCCCAGTCATTCATCTCATGTATCGATTTTGCTGATTTCTTATGTTTGTTAAGTTTAATTTTCAACTCGTCGGTGCTATGTCCCAGTGCAAAACCAATGAATCGTCCACTTCTTAAATTCCACAATGCTTCAATATTTGCCACCGTGCCACCAGAAGTTAGATGCCCCCAGGCACAGGGATAGTGTTTTTCATCGGTGTTGAAGCCAAATAATTGCGCAAATTGCTCTCCAACCTTCAATTCCATATCAATGGTTTCGGAACCCGCTTCGTTTGAAACGTTATTTGGGTTGTATAAAAGTGTCATCATTTGTGCAATCAGACCGGGTAAAAATAAATCAGAAGCCATATGTCCCATATAGCGAGGATGAAAAAAGGGCACTGAATGCTTTAACTTGGCTGAGAGCTTGTGCAACTCCCTTTTCATGCGCGAAGTCGTTAGCTGGTAGCTCTGGTCATATTCCGATGCTGTATCAATGGCAGGTAAATCACTGGGATGAAAATTTCTTCGCCAGTAAAAGTGTTCTCGAAAATGCTCAAGGATAACGGACTCAAACAGATCGTTATTCTCCCCATACGGCCCGGCAAATAATGGTTCCATCCATTTTTTGGAATCCTGAGTGTTTTTGGGTTCTTTTTGCATAATGTATTACGACCTTTATCTAAAGAACTTTTTATGTAACTATTTGCTGAATAGTTACCATTTTATTTTTGTAACAGAAATTCAATATATTGAGCCGGCTTAAAAGTTAGGACATCACAACCCACACGATCCACAGTATGTTCAGCAGTATTTCCTAAAATAGCCGCTTTAATTCCAGAACGACCTACCGTCCCCATCACCAGCAGGTGAGCATCCAGAGATTCTGCTGTTTCGACAATAGCTTCATCGGCAATACCCGCGATGAGATGTAAATTAGCTAACGGAATGTTATATAATTTTAATAACTCTTCTGCTTTTCTACGGTGCATTAATTCAGTATTTTTCTGTACTTCATCAAAATTTATCGCGGAAAACTCTACCGGAACTTCCAGTACCGGGAAAGGGTAGACATGTACAACATGGAGTTCCCGCCCCAATGATTTTGCCAGATAGCAAGCATGTCGCAGTAGATTCTGATTTAAAGTCTGATGCGAAGGATCTGCCGATGAAGCATCAATAGCGACCAGAATTATTCCTCTTTCCAACCAGTCTTTCTCCTTTACCATCAATACCGGAACCGGACAATGCCTTAACAGATTCCAGTCTGTTGGAGTAAAAACCAGATCTTTATATTTATGGTGAGGGCTAGTTGATTTAATGACGATTTCAGTCTGTTCGCTCGCAACCAAAGTATTAATTGCTTTGACAGTATCAGCATTCCAGACAACTTTATATTTAGCTGCAATATTCTTTTTAGCAAAACCAGCAACAATATCCGACAGTTTACGTTCACTATTTTTGATTAAACCGTCTCTATATTGCTCTTTAAACAGGTCATCAAATAATGAATCGACTTCATAGGCCATATCGTAAATCACTTCAACGACCAATAATTCTAATGAAAATTTCTGAGCAAATTCTACGGCTCTAATCAAAGCCGGCTGATGATCGCTGCCTGACGCAACAATGACCATGGCTTTCTTCATATTTTCCATTAAGTTATCTCCTCATTGAATTCATCTGAGTCATATTGACAGGACCAAGTCCGATCATAAAATCCCGATGATCAGAATAAATGAAGATGTTTATACAGCTATTGATGCAGATCAAAAAAAAGCCCATCATTTGATGGGCCATTGATGCTCATACTAAATAAAGATGCTTGCTTCAGCGAGTATGAATGTATGAGAACAGGATTTAGAAACTATATAGCAGGCTTACAGCAGTGATAGTATCAGTACTTTTATTACCCACCGGAGCATTTGAAGAATTTTTAACGTTATAGCCTACTTTCAGCGCTAAAGCACTGGTAAGTTTGTTTACATAGCCCAGATCAAGAATGGAGATAGTCTGATTTGATCCACTATCAACACTCAAATCAGCACCAACCGAACTAAATTCATTGATAATGTATTTACTTTTTGCGCCGAGATGAATGATGCCTTCTTTTTCACTACCACCGGTGTCAAATTCACTTATGCGGTAACCGGGGCCAATTTCAGCTGACAGTTTAAAGGTCTTGTCATCATAAAGTTTCCTTCCATAACCTGCTGTAACAGATGTCTGATAATCAAAACCACTGAATTTATCAATATCATGGCTCAAACCCACAAATAAGAATTGATTCTTATCTAATTTATAATTTGATTTTGCATTAAAAAAATAACGTTCTGCAGTTTTGACGCCATCTGTTTTGGCATTAACCACATCCAGGCTAAAATCATGGAACCAGTTTTTGGTATCTTCAGATAATTTAAACTTACCATTTGTAGTGGAATTATCCGTATTACCAGTAGTAACCACCAGACCGAATTCCGCACTTCCAGACAAACCCTTAGGCCCCTTATCTTGCTCTTTATCTGCCGCAAAAACTGAGCAAGACAAAACCGATAAAACCCCAACTACACTAATGCCACGTAATAAGTGCATTATTTTCTCCCTGATTTATGTTAAATATTCTTGAAAGAGATCTTACCTATTACATTAGTTTTATGCAATATACAAAATGAGGCAATATTCACATTTTTTATGTTTTTTGCGAAAATTCAGCAAAAAGGCAGGGGAGCCAACACGATTGAATATCAATATCTTTCGATTGCTCCAGATATTTTCTGGCCATCGCATAATCTGATTCAACATGAGTAAATGTCCAGCCACGTTGAAATAAATAAAGCTCATCTTTAGAAACAGGTAAAATTTCTTCAGCCCTGACTAATTTCAGTTGAATATAGTTAGCTAGCTGATGGGCAAGTTGTTGAAGAGTTAGCTGCTGATGTAACGCGTAATTTTCAAGATCTTTCTGAGTTACCGGATCTGTTAACACCGATAGCAGTTCATCTAGCTGATGCTGTTGCTGCTGTTGATAGCGTTGTACAACCTCCAGAAACTGTTCTCCATAACGACGAATAGTCTCCCTGGCAAAACCTTCAATTTCAGTCAATTGAGACAGCTCCAGAGGCATTTGAGTACTTAAATCCAGCAACGTACGATCTGAGACTATCTGATAGTCCAGCATTTTATTTTCTGAAGCCAGTTGCCACCTTTTTGTCCATAACATTTTGTATAATTCTGAAGATTGTTCCGAGACATGGTTTCGATAGCTACGGTGAGATTGGTAATCTACCTCTTTAAAATAATGAAATTTATAAAAGCTAAAAGGGATAGCCAGATTTAACAGAGGTTTACTTTTTGAGGTTAATTTTACTAACTCACAATAATCACCATGTAATTGAATCGCTCCCATCTGTAATAGCCGAAAAAAGACTGCTCTCCAGTAAATTTCTGTATACGATTTGCCAATGCCAAAAACAGACAGCTGCTGATGATTATTTTCCAGCACCTGCTTTACCCTTTTACCTCTGAGGACCTTGATAAGGTAATCAATACCTGTATTTTGACCACAGCGATAAACCGCAGAAAGCGCCTGAGCTGCGAGTTTATTATCGTCTTCTTCATTAGAGGATAGCTGACAATTATCACAATGCTCACAGTTATGTTGTGTTTCGATTCCAAAGCCTGGCAACAGATTCCTGCGTCGACAATTTCCATCAATAACATAGTTAAGCAATTCAAAAAGTTGCTCTCGCTCCCATTGTTTGCGGGTTTCATCATGGTCACTGTGTTCTATCCATTGAGATAATAATTGAAAGTCCCGCAATCCAAACACCATCCAGGCATCTGCTGGTTCGCCATCTCTGCCGGCACGACCCACTTCCTGATAATATGATTCCAGGTTTCTGGGTAAATCCATATGTGCTACAAAACGGATATCAGGTTTATTGATTCCCATGCCAAAAGCCACTGTGGCTACCATGACCTTGACATTACCTTTTAGAAACTGGCTCTGAACCTGCCAACGTTCTTCCGTAGTCATCCCCGCATGATAACAACCGACCGAAAAATTCTGTTGTCGAAGATAATCGGTTATGTCCTGCGCTTTTTTTCGTGTTTGACAATAGACAATGCCACAATGATTTTGATGTCGTAAATTAATGAATTTTGTTAGCTGTTCTTTGGCACTCTTTTTAGGTTGAAGCCAGTAATAGATATTTTTACGATCCAGTTCATCTTCAAATAATCTGGCTTGCTGTAATGCCAGTTCATTAATAACTGCATCACGACAAATCTTACCCGCAGTCGCCGTTAATGCTACTCTGGGTACTCGAGGAAACTGTTTGGATAGCAGGGATAGTTGTTGATACTCAGGCCGGAACTGTTCTCCCCAACGCCAGATACAATGCGCTTCATCAATGGCAAATAAGGCTATATCTATCTGATGGAGTAAATTCTGCATATCTTCATTGAGCAACTTTTCCGGAGACAGGTATAAATAATCCAGCTCTCCCATCAACAATTGAGATTCCAGCTCCTCAACTTCCTGCCAGCTTAATGCCGCATGGACGCACACCGCTTTTAAGCCCAGTTGCTCAAGGTGAAGAACCTGCTCTTTCATCAACGCTATCAGTGGCGAAATAACAACAGTAACGCCATCTCTGATAAGACCAGCTAACTGATAACATAATGACTTCCCGGCACCAGTTGCCATCACCACCAAAGCATCATTACCAGCAATAAGGTGTTCTATTACTTCTTGCTGGGGTCCTTTGAAGCCTTGATGACCAAAAGTTTCGTGGAGCAGTTGTTGAATTTTATTTATCGACATAGAATTTTCTTTACTAATGAAACAAAAAACAGGATATACTTTAATTTCTTCACATTATACCCTCATTAACCCCTGGTTCAGCAATGCATCAAATTACTCATCGTTGGAAGCTAGGCCTGATTTTATCTCTCACTACAGCCGTAATGTGGGGATTGCTTCCCATTGCTATTAAAGAACTACTAAAAACCATGGACCCCTGGACCATTACATTTTATCGCTTTTTCGGTGCTACAGTTTTGATGGGTTTATATCTGCTTCGAAAAAAGCAGTTGCCCCGATTGAAACAGTTCACCCGACCGCTTATCGGTCTGCTTTCCATCTGTATTATCGGTCTTTGTGCCAACTATATCTTTTTTCTGTTTGGGCTTGCACTGACCACGCCTACAACTACCCAGGTGTTAATACAACTGGCCCCGATGATTTTACTTTTTGGCGGCCTGTTTATTTTTAAAGAGAGATTCAGTTTCCCGCAATGGCTAGGATTTATGTTATTTTTTGTTGGCCTGTTGCTCTTTTTTAATAAGAAGTTAATTATTATTTTTCAGGGAAGTGGTGATTACGCCCTGGGAGTTTTCTATATTATTATTGCATCTGTTACCTGGGCCGCCTACGCGCTGGCGCAAAAACAGCTACTGAAAGATTTTAGTTCAATTGCCATTATGTTTATGATTTTAACTGTTGGCAGTTTTGGTTTTTTCTCCATAGCTCAGTTAAATCAGATTTATCAGTTAAATATGTTAGGATTAGGTATGCTGATTTTTTCCAGTTTAAATACTGCTATTGCCTACGGTGCCTTTGCCGAAGCGTTGAACCATTGGGAAGCATCCAGAGTCAGTGCTATTTTATCACTGACTCCAGTCATTACCGTGATAAGCCTTGAACTACTCTCCACTTTTTTTCATGGCTATTTTCAAATGGAAAAATTATCCTGGCTTACAATCTCTGGAATTCTGGTGGTTGTAGTGGGTTCAATGCTTACTGCACTGGGTAAAAAGGCTGTATCAAAGAACTCTAAGGAAGTTGACGTCAGAGAGCAACCTACAGCGGACCTCTAACCCCATACATTTCAGATTCTAAGACTGTTTTCTTGTAAAAACCCAGTTGGTATCACCGCTTAATTTTTCATTAAATGAATAGCCATCTCTATCAAAGTGTTTCAAATCTTCTACTCGTTTAATTTTATTTTCAGCGGCAAAACGTACCATATTTCCTCGAGCTTTTTTGGCAAAAAAGCTGATCATTTTGTATTGACCATTTTTCCAGTCTTTAAAAGCCGGGGTTACAATACTCCCATTAATCCGCTTTTTATCAAGGGCCTTGAAATACTCATTGGATGCCAGATTCACCAATACCGGATTTTTCTGTTGATCAAGCAACTGATTAATGTTTGCTGTGAGTTTTTCATGCCAGAAGGCATATAAATCCTTATCTTTTCCAATAGCGATTTTACGCCCCATTTCCAGACGATAGGGTTGCATGAGATCAAGCGGCCTTAATATGCCATAAAGGCCGGACAAAATACGTAAATGTTGTTGTAAATAATTAATCTCCGACTTTTTCAGCGTGACAGCATCAATACCCTGATAAACATCACCACTGAATGTCAAAATAGCAGCTTTAGCATTTTCGGATGTGAACGGCGTATGCCACTGGGCGAATCTGGCAACATTTAACTGCGCCAACTTATCGCTAATCCCCATCAACTCACTGATCTGACTGGGTGATAGTTTTTTTAAGTATTTGATTAAGTGTACCGACTGCTGGAGAAACTGGGGGCTTTCCAACCCTTCAACCACTGATTTAGTTTGCATATCCAGCTTTTTGGCCGGCGAGATGACCATTAACATCTTAAAACACCTGTTTTGTCATTTTAATAGCTTGAATTGTGCGCAAGTTGGCAGATATAAGCAACCAAAAATACTAATCTCGAACTATATTATTTATATTGAATTCGAACCAGGTTGCATAATTCATGAATATAAAACTAACGGCCTTTGATCGTGCGGCTATCAGTGAAATTTTCACCAATGCCAAAATGGAGACAGGCGTAATCGAAAGGCTGTTTGCTACACCGGAAAGCTTTGTGGATCAACAGGGAAAAGTTCAATTCCGCTTTCCCCTGTGGATGGGTTCCGTATGCGAATACCTGCAACGGAATTATACGAAAGCGGAAACCCTGTCGCTGGTGTTGCAATTTATGGCTGAATGTATTCACAAGGGTCGATATCAACTTATTCCTAATTTTCAGTCCGAGATCAGCTATACAGAGGTGGATGATTCAACTTATTTACCTCATAGAAAAGCTTGTTAAGCCCCTGAAATATAGGGTTTTTATCATTTTCTGGTAATGTTAACCCTCTCCCACCTATTGCAGCATGGCGCAGATATCAGTATTTTATTCATTTTGATCTATAGTAGAGATATGTAGATTGAGCATAGCACTTCTCGGGAGCAATAAAATGCCGCTGTTTTTAAATCATAAATATCGCCTGCTCGCTCTGGTATTTTTATTTTCAAGCAGTTTGGATAGTTTTGCCAAAATCTTGACTGCTCAACAGCAAAATGTGGATCAGTTTTATGATGTAGCAAAGCCAGATACATCCAGCTTGAGCCCAGTGATGAAAGCAGATGACCCCTACCAGCTGATACGATCACAAAAAATCTCTTCGTTTAATAAAGCCCTCAATCTGCCGAACTTTTTATGGTTGAAAACAGAAAAATTTCAACCAGTTAACATTGTTCCGCTGAATGTTAACGAGTTGAAATTACAGGTCATTCGACAGTCGAATAAGTTACTCGATCAGCTCAGTAGCACTTATCAATTAACAGCAGAAGCCCGAGCTGCAATACGTTTTTCTCAACTCCATAATACCGGTCGTGGCGCCATAATAGCGACTTTCAGGCAATATTTTCAAAATAAAGAACTGTTTAACCACAAAATTTCTATTATTTTTAACCGTCAGCTACAACCTGTTTCAATCAGCGGCTTTGTTTCACCTAACGCGCCTGACCTTTTTGACTTTGACCCGGTAATACTACAGACACCGCAGATATTATCCACAGTATGGAAGAATTTTACCGGTGAAACACTCGCGACTACTTTCTGGCAACACTCCATGAATGAAAATGATGTCGAAAAATCCACATTCACCAAGAACAATCAATTTTGGCAAATATCTCAGAATACCAATGTTAAATCAGCATTTAATCTGGGTAGAAAAGTAAAAACTCGAGCAGGATGGTATTTAAATGCCCAGGGCTTTCCTGTAGCCGCACTCGACATTGAACTGGAAGCCGCTGCCGCAGAAACGACCGCCTCCAAAATGATCCGTTACCAGATCAAATTATCGAACCAAACCATTCTACAAAGAAAAAATCTGACACACAAAGCAGTAAAAACCTATCGAGTCTGGGCTGATGCCAGTGGCTTCAAAGAACCTTTTGCCGGGCCTCAGGGCAATGCATTTTTTCCACACCCGACAGGTCAGGATGACGATACAGCTATTACCCTGGTTAATAGTGAAATGGTTTCACTAAACTCGGCCAGTTTTTCTCGTAATGACCCCTGGCTGGAGGCTAGTAATAATTCCACCTCTGGTAATAATGTGCAGGCCTATGTTGATCGCGTTACTCCTGATGGTTTTACACCACTGAGCGATGATCATTTTGCTAACGAAACCTCCCCTGCTACCTTTGACTATTCTTATAATTTTGCAGAAGACC
>DRNA01000482.1 GCA_011322365.1 Aeromonadales bacterium
GTCAGGGCTTCTGGGATGGTGAAATCAGTCTGACTCCATCGGGTGTTGGTGGTTTCGGCTATGATCCGATTTTTTATCTACCAGAGCGTCAATGTACTTCAGCAGAACTCTCATCTGAAGAAAAAGACAGCATAAGTCATCGTGCTCAGGCTCTGGCAAAGTTAAAACACTTTTTAGAACAACATAAAAATTATTTATAAAGCAATTTTTATACAAAACATGACCCCCATGACTATGCAGCCTACTTTTCAACAAAATCCTCCGCTATGTTTATACATTCATATTCCCTGGTGCATCAAAAAATGCCCTTATTGTGATTTTAATTCACATGTAGTTTCAACAAAAACTGTAGACTCCAAAACGTTAACTGACGAAAATGAAAAATACTATGTACAGGCTTTATTATCTGATTTAGAACAGGATTTGCCCCTGGTGTGGGGACGCTCCATTGAACACGTTTTTATTGGCGGAGGCACGCCCAGTTTATTTTCTGCAGCAGCTTTCGACCAGCTATTATCAGGTATTCGTGCCCGTATACCATTGAAGCCTTTTGCTGAAATTACTTTAGAAGCCAATCCCGGTACCGCTGAAGCAGCACGATTCCAGGGTTATTTTGACGCAGGAATTAACCGTCTCTCCATCGGTGTGCAAAGTTTCCATAACGATCAACTCAAACAACTGGGCCGGATACACGATTCAACACAGGCAATTAATGCTTTTCAAATGGCCCGAACAGCTGGCTTTAAACAAATTAATATTGATTTGATGTATGGTCTTCCAGGCCAGAATGTTGAACAGGCCCTCTCTGATCTCAAACAGGCTATCTCGCTACATCCCGAACATCTGTCCTGGTATCAACTCACCATCGAGCCAAATACCCATTTTTATTCCTCACCACCAACTCTTCCTTCTGAAGAGCTATCCTATCAGATAAGCGAAGCTGGGCTTTGCTTATTGCAACAGGAGGGGTTCACCCGCTATGAAGTTTCTGCTTTCGCTCGAGACAACCACATAAGCCAGCATAATCTAAATTACTGGCAATTCGGAGACTATCTGGGCATTGGTGCAGGTGCCCACTCCAAAATAACCCATGTCCCCGATAACAGCATCTTACGTCGACAAAAAACCCGCCAACCAGTGACCTACCTGGAACCTGAAAAGCCTTTTTTAGCGAAACAGCAGTCCATCGACGTTAATGAGTTGCCTCTGGAATTTATGCTCAATGCTCTACGCTTACCCAAGGGTGTAGAATCTAAACTGTTTCAGGCCCATACCGGATTAAATCCACAGCTGATTGACCCACTGGTTAAAAAAGCTATGCAAAAACAATTAATGCAAAACTGGCCTGAACGTATACAGACTACTGAAACCGGCCTGGCCTTTTTAAATGATACATTGGCTTTATTTTTTTCAGATGTCATCAAGCCACAACCTGAACAACAAATTATCCCGGTTACTCATATAAATTGAAGCAATGCTAATGACCAAATAATCTGAACTCGGAATGAGGGAAGTCGATTCAGCTCGATTAAAATTGAGCTAACCTGTTGAAAAATATTAATTTCTAAGACGGTATACCCTTAATCATTCAAGATGCAGGATTTCTTATTACTCCCTGAGTTTAAACCAGTTAACATCCATACAGTCCATTTTTAAGTGTACATTCAAATTTTTTAATGGACTTCTTTTTCCATTCAGGTTTTTGTAATTCCAACGGTAAACATCGATAACTTCTACTGGTTTCATACTCAACAAATCGTTTCCGAGGAATAATCAGCAGGGGTTTTAAAGGGAATTCATCATCAAAAAGTTGAACTCTACACTCTGCATTGAATATGTTTTTAATAACGATGTCTATTTTAGCCGTATATTTTTTTCCCTGTTCAGCGATAAAACTGAAACGATTCGGGCACCAGGCATTCTTTCTTCCATTATCTGCAAAAGGCGTCATTTTAAAAGTCAGCATTTTTCCAGCAGGAATTTTACTATAAGACTGTGGCTTACCAGTTCGATCAAACACCTGAAAATCAACACATTTTGCTGCATCTTTATATATAACAGCATTAAAGTTTTTATAGGTTCCTTTTACCCTTTTAATAAATATCTGCGACTTATTAACCGCATGTTTATTTTTATATATGTAAGGAGTCGAGGTTATAAATCGTATTGATGCGGTTGTACCTGATAATGGTTCCTGATACCAGCTTGCAGGTAATGTAGTTGCAGATAAATGTGCTGAAACCAGACAAAGAAAAGAGTATGAAAAATATTTTATAATATTACTGCTTCTCATACATTAAATCCCAGACACCATGCCCCAGTTTCTGTCCACGAAGTTCAAATTTGGTTATTGGTCTGAAATCCGGGCGAGGCATATAATTATCAGGAAAAGCCATATTTTTAAAACCCTTTGCCATCTGCATCACTTCCAGCATACTCTCAGCATATGGCTGCCAGTCTGTAGCCATGTGAAAGATACCTGCTGTAGTTAATTTTGCATAAATCATTGAAACAAAGTTTTCTTTTACAATACGTCTTTTGTGATGCTTTTTTTTATGCCAGGGATCAGGAAAATACAATTGAACTCGCGAGACACTGTTGTTCGCTATCATCTGTTCAAATACCTGAATAGCATCACAATTCATCACCTTTAAATTATCGAGGCCTTGACTGGAAATTTCCTGTAAACAGGAACCCACGCCCGGGCGATGGACTTCGATACCGATAAAATTTTTGTTCGGTTCTGCCAGCGCCTGTTGCACCAGAGAAGTTCCCATGCCAAACCCTATTTCAATAACCAGCGGTGCTATCCGGCCAAAACATTGCTGGCTATCCAGCTTCTGTTGTTGTAATTCCACACCATATTCCGGCCAGAGTTCTTCAATGGCATTTTTTTGTCCTTTAGTAAGCCGACCCTGCCTTAGGACATAGCTTTTAATACTACGTTTGTGTGATTTTTCGTTCATTTTCTGTTATTAAAAGGTAAGTGGGCACTATTGATGTATGATAACAGCAACCATCTTAAATTACCTTCTCGAATCCCTAATCAGGGATTGTGCTACCTTCGTTCCGTTGACTCATTCTAAACTGCCATCAACTAATTATAGCCACTGTTTTTCTTTACCTTGCCCAGTGAATGTGTTTTGATTGACATAAACACCCTGAATAAAACTTACAACTTGAATATTCCTGACATACCTAATTATCACGCGCTCGCCATGTTATTTATGACTGTGGTCGCACTTTATCTATTTCGTCGTGATGATATCCCCCTGGAAACCTCTTCTCTGGCTGTAATTGCCATATTAAGTTTAGGTTTTACATTGTTTCCTTTCGAGACAAATGGAGTACACCTGGAACCCGGTGAGCTCTTTTATGGGTTTGGTCACGAAGCACTGGTTACAGTGTGTTCCTTAATGATTATTGGTCAGGGACTGGTCACCACCGGTGCACTGGAGCCAATTGGTCGATACCTGGCCAAGCTCTGGAAAATCAGTCCAATGATTTCATTATTATTTACTTTAATTGTGGCTGGTGCTTTAAGCGCATTTGTGAATAACACGCCTATTGTGGTGTTGTTATTGCCTATTCTTATCAGCGTTGCCTTGCGCACACAAACTGCCACATCGCCCATGTTATTACCTGTGGGCCTTGCTACCATCGTTGGCGGCATGACTACAACCATTGGCACTTCTACCAATCTGTTGGTGGTAAGTGTAGCCCATGATATGGGTTTACCTCGTTTTGGCCTGTTTGATTTTGCCTTTCCCGCCGTTATTGCTGCCTGTGTTGCCATCTTATACCTATGGTTAATTGCGCCTAAATTATTACCCGA
The DNA here is from genome assembly GCA_011322365.1 of Aeromonadales bacterium. Taxonomy (GTDB): domain Bacteria; phylum Pseudomonadota; class Gammaproteobacteria; order Enterobacterales; genus DRNA01. The sequence continues at coordinate 3,836 of DRNA01000482.1, forward strand.
AAGAACACCATCCTTACCGGATACCTCTCCCAGACTATTTAGTGCTTACCTCAATATTAATGAAGATAGTGTGGCAAATGGTAAAACCATTGCCGAACTTATCAAGATGACTGATGGGCAGATGAAAGTTGAAAAATTACAGCGTAGCTCTGATAAAAGCCTTATGCCTTTACCAGATACAATCATTAAAGCTGGGGATCGATTACAGGTTCGCGACTACCCGGAAAGATTAAAGGAATTTGAGAAGGTGCTGGGAGCCATCCTTTTTTCCGGCAGTCATAAAGTCGATGAAGATCACCCCCTTCGTGCTGAAAAACAGGTTCTCGCTGAAGTGGTTATCATTCAAGGGTCAGGTCTTGTGGGTCGAACCCTGCAACAAGCCAGCTTTGCACAGAGATATGGCGTTTCCACCATCGCTTTGCACCGTGGTGGGCGTGCCATGGAAATTGGTCGCAGTAGCATCGGCCGAGTTCCCCTATTGACTGGTGATATTTTACTGGTGCAGGGAAACCCGGAACAGATGGAAAGATTAAAAGATCGGCAGGGTCTGTTGTTACTTGATGGCGCATCTGAACTGCCCCATACCGAAAAAGCACCACTGGCATTATTGATATTATTGGCAGTTATCATTACCGCTGCTCTCGGTATTTTACCTATTGAAATCAGTTCCTTCTGTGGCGTTTTAGCCATGTTAGTCTCAGGTTGCCTCAATTGGCGACAGGCTTCTGCTGCCCTGAGTACACAGGTAATCCTGATTGTAGCTGCTTCACTGGCACTAGGTTCTGCAATGATGAAAACCGGTGGTGCCGATTACATTGCACAGGTATTTGTAGTTTTCTCACATGATTTGCCACCCGGAGGGGTTGTCTCAGCGTTGATGTTACTGCTGGCCATATTAACTAACATTGTTTCCAATAATGCTGCGGCTGTTATAGGAACCCCCATTGCCGTTTCCGTTGCGAATCAACTGGGGGTACCCGCTGAACCCTTTATCCTTGCTGTGTTATTTGGTGCAAACCTGAGTTATGCCACACCCATGGCCTACAAAACTAACCTGCTGGTAATGAACGCTGGTGGTTATCATTTTTCAGATTTCATGAGAGTTGGCATACCATTGATTATATTAATGTGGATTACTCTCTCATTTTTGTTAAGCTGGATATACTTATAACATCCAACATCAGGCTGCCTTTTCCAACATTAACTTTCATTTGCAAACAATGGCTGAAAATAACATTCTCTGGTTCCAGCAACAAATTCTAAACTGGTATCAGCAAAAAGGAAGAAAAAACCTGCCCTGGCAAATGCCACTTGACCCTTACCGTGTCTGGATCTCTGAAATCATGCTACAACAGACACAGGTAGAAACCGTTATTCCCTACTTTGAAAAATTTCTTAGACAGTTTCCGGATATTCAAACTCTCAGCAAAGCCGAACTGGATCAGGTATTACATCTTTGGAGCGGCCTTGGATATTATGCCAGAGCACGCAATCTGCATAAAACAGCTAACATTTTAGCCACCCAACACCGGGCCCAACTCCCCCAGACTTTAGATGAATTAGTTCAGTTACCAGGCATTGGCCGTTCAACAGCAGGAGCCATATTATCATTAGGCTTTAATCATTCAGCTGCTATATTAGATGGTAATGTAAAACGTGTACTTTGCCGATATTTTTGTATTGAGGGCTGGCCGGGCAAAACCAGCGTGCAAAAGCAGCTCTGGCAGCAGGCTGAAAAACTAACGCCATGCAACAGGGCCAAACCCTTTAATCAGGCCATGATGGATATCGGCGCACTTGTCTGTAAACGTTCAAAACCCAATTGTGGTGAGTGCCCACTTTCAAAAAACTGTCTGTCTTTTAAACATAATTGTATTCACCTCTACCCGACTAAAAAACCCGGTAAAAAAATACCTATTAAAAAAACCGTATTCCTGTTGATACAAAATGAGCA
>DRNA01000483.1 GCA_011322365.1 Aeromonadales bacterium
GCACCAGCGGCACGTTGCAGATCACTGAAAACTTCTGACCAGGTGGCCACGGCAGAGCCCAGCATGAGCGTATAAAAGAAAAAAGCACCCAGCTCACCGCTACTCATATTGCCTTTTATAACATCACCACCTCCTACCCAGAATACCGCAGTAATGGCGCTAAAAACCATTAAAATAACTGCGGCAATCAGCACTGCTCGTTGGATAACTCGGCTTTTGGCAATGCGGTAGGCATTTTCCACTTCCTTATCAAAGGCCTGCTTTTCTTCTTCTTCGCGGGTATAACTTTGTACCGTTTTCATGTGCTGGATAATTTCACCGGCATAACTGCCCACAGAGGCAATGGAGTCCTGGCTTTTGGTGGAGAGTTTTTTTACGCGCTTACCAAACAGTAATACCGGTAACAAAATCAGTGGCACACCGGATAATACAATCAATGTGAGCTTGGTATTGGTCACCAGCATGATAATTAAGGCACCGATAAAGGTCAGTGATGAACGTAATGCCATGGAAAAGGAGGAGCCGATAATCGATTGCAACAAGGTGGTATCGGTGGTGAGCCGTGACATAATTTCACCACTGCGATTGGTTTCAAAATAGCCGGGCGGCAGGGTCAACAGATGGTCAAACACCGCTAAACGAATATCGGCACTGACCCTTTCACCGAGTGATGACACCAGATAGAAGCGGATAAAGGTACCTAATGCCATCATTACCGCTATCCAGATCATAAAGATCACCGCATTGGCCAGGCCATCCATAGTTTGACTGGAAAAACCCTGATCAATCAGCATTCGAACGCCGGCACCGATAGAGAGTGACACACCCGCAGTGAATATCAGTGCGATAATGGCACCGATAAGGATCTTTTTGTAAGGTTTTACAAAAGCCACCAGGGCCAAGAGTGTAGAGAGCTTTTTTCGGCTATTAAGTTTAGTGGCTTCTTTTTCGGTAGCTGAAGCAATCGTTTCAGATTTGGACACAGTTATGTTTACCTATAGGTTTAGCTGAATACACAGACTCTAATTTATCAAAAACGTTGGAATTTATTAAAATTTTGACCACCAGAAGATGATACCTATGCACATCAGGGTATTACAATGGTAAACTTATAGCATATTATTTTGATTGAGCGACGCCATGACCATTTTGGGCGAAATGAACAACCTGACCATCAAGTCCATTGATGAAAATGAATGGGTGTTAGATGGAGAAGAATACGGCGATCTGCTGTTAAGACGCGGGGGAACCCTACAACTTCGAGGAATGACTCGTGCTGCAGAGGTGGGCGAGCAAATTGAAGTATTTGTCTATCGTGATGCCAAAGATAAAATCGCCGTAACCGATAAAAAACCGAAGGTGGCAGAAAATGAATTTGCCCGACTGGAGGTAGTGGATATCACCAAGGTTGGGGCATTTTTAGACTGGGGTTTGCCAAAAAATCTGTTAATTCCTTTTGCTGAACAAAGGCGTCCGTTGGAAGTGGGGCAGAAAGTCATTGTCTATGTCACCCGAAACCATGCCGATAATCGCATGATGGCCTCCACAAAATTCGAAAAGTTTCTCAACAGAACACCTGCCCAGTATCATATGGGTCAGGAAGTGAGCCTGTTATTTGCACAAAAAACCGATCTCGGTTATAAAGCCATTGTGAATAACCAGCATTGGGGCGTTTTACATACACAGGATATTTTCAAAAGCATTCACCCCGGCGAAAAAGTCACTGGCTATATCAAACGGGTAAAAGAAGAAGACAAAATTGATGTGATGCTCACACCACCGGGAACGCAGGATTTTTCTAAACTCACCGATCGTATTTTAAAAAAACTACAACAATCTAATGGCTTCCTGGCCATCTCGGATAAAAGTTCGCCGGAACTGATTGCTGAAGTTTTTTCAGTAAGTAAAAAACAGTTTAAAAATGCCATTGGTCAATTATATAAAAAACGTCTTATTAGCATTGATACAAATGGCATTACACTTAATCAGAAATAAATCAGGAGTTAGATTTGAATAAAAGTTTTATCACCAACTTTATCGCTGCATTAATTACTGTTGCTGGTTATTATACAGGTAACACCATAACCTTAAATGTGGGGCTTTTTGCCCTCTCAGGCGCCATAACCAACTGGCTCGCCATTCATATGTTATTTGAAAAAGTGCCTGGTTTATATGGCTCCGGCGTTATTCCGGCACGGTTTGAAGATTTTAAAGCTGCCATCAGGAATTTAATGATGGAACAGTTTTTTACCGAAGAAAATATTGATCGTTTTATCAGTGGCAGTAAAAATTCGCCTACCGATCTTCATCTGGGTCCGGTAATAGAAAAAGTAGATTTGTCTCCTGCGTTTGATTCGCTGGTGGAAGTGATTATGAACTCATCTTTTGGCAGTATGCTCGGTATGTTTGGCGGTGAGGAAGCTCTTATTCCCTTAAAAGAGCCTTTTATCATTAACATGAAATCGTCATTAATTACCATGACACAGGAAGATGAATTCAAGAATCTGCTCAAAGAAGAACTTGAACAGCCTGATGTTATGGCCGATATTCGTAGTAACGTAGAAGAAATTATCGAAAAAAGACTCAATGAATTAACCCCACAACTGGTCAAGGAAATTATCCAGAACATGATCAGAGAGCATCTTGGCTGGTTGGTGATCTGGGGTGGCGTTTTCGGTGGGTTAATTGGTCTGGTGGCAGCACTATTAACTACAGGCATAAGTTAACAACACCGCTAGTATAACGAAAGAGGATAGTATGAAAGCATTAAAGGATAAAGCTGCTAAAAAAATCCATCATTCTGCTAAAGAATACCATCAGTCCTTTAAACGCAAAATGTTGACCAAACTAAATCTACTGTTTCAGAGCCGTGGAGGTAGCTTTTATGGTATTGGTTATATTTTCACCTTGTTGTTTCTGGAAGTGAAAACTTTTGTGGAAGAATTTGCTGAATTCGAGTTTACTGTAGCGGGTATTGTCAGCCAGATAATACAGCATATTATTCATTTGAGTATTGAATCAGTTTTAAACATAGTTTATGCCGCTATCTGGCCTTTGATGATTTTCAAACATTTTTCTAAGCCTTATAACTTCATCATCCTGATTGCGATTTTTATTACCTACCTTATTCTCAGAAAAATTCTCAAAAATCGCTCATTCAAAGACTATCTGAATATACCCGAAAAAACAGTACAGCAGATTATTGAACCGGTAATAGAACAAACCAATCATCAACCAGATGAACTTGATACACTACTTGAGCAAGCTGAGCAGCAACAGCTCGATCACTGGCGCTCTCACCCTGAATCATGCCTCGCCCTGCTACTGTTACTGAGTTTTTTCTCCAAAAATAAATCGCTCAACCAGAATTATTGTGAAAAAATTATTCAGGAAGCTCATCAGGCCGATATGTATAAACATCTATCGTTTAAACAGCAGTGTTTTTTCTATTTACCACTGAAACTGTCTCAAAAACCTGCGCTGATGAAACGAGCAAAAAAAATCTACAACAAATTGAACAAAAAATCTGGAGATGACAAACTTTGGTTTCAGGCATTCTCTCAACAGTATCAGCTAAATTAGTGTCCACCTGGTAGATACCTTCTTTTGTTAGTAGAAAGTTTTAATTCCTGAATAGAGTTGTATGATCGAGAGATGCCAGGTGTAAGATTCCTCGACTTCGCTCGGAATGACAAGGAATTCAGTGACTAAATAAGTGTTCTCAAATGGTATCCATCATGTATGTGCTTTTCTTCATCAGAAAAGTAGTTTATTTGTTATTATCCTGAAGCTTTCCGACGGTCGGAAGGATTGTTTTTAGTGCTTAAGTGGAAGGTTTTTCACAGGCCAGGTAAAAGATTGCTCCACTTCGGCACCAAAAGCATTCCCTACGGTCATGGGGCAAGCTTTCGGAATGACAAGGAATTTAGTAACGAGTTTAGAGTTTAGAAAAAAAGTCTGTCATCCTGAACGTAGCGCAGTTGAAGGATCTTGAGGCTCGGCATAAGATTCCTCGACTTCGCTCGGAATGACAAAAATTTTTGCTTCGGTATGACATAAAATTTAGCTTTGGTATGATAAAAAACTTAGCTTCGGTATGACATAAATTTTTGCTTCGGTATGACAAAAAGTTAAACTTTCGAATATCAAAAAGTTGAACATCCGAATATCAAAAAGTTGGTTTTGGGGATGCCTGTTAATAGCAGACAGGGTTAGCGTTCATGAATTAGCTGAATTATTTCGATAAGC
>DRNA01000484.1 GCA_011322365.1 Aeromonadales bacterium
CAGCAAAAACCACTCCAGGCTCCAGTAAAAACACGCCACCAACGGTTACTATCGGTACAGATTTCAGTACAGTTGAAGGTTCCACTGTAACACTTACCGCTGATGCAAAAGATAGTGATGGCACAATTGCTTCATACAACTGGAAGCAGTTAAGTGGCACGACTTTGACCGTTTCACAGATTTCAGATTCACAGATTTCTTTTGTTGCACCTGAACTTGCTAATGCTTCTGTATCTGAAGAATACATGTTTCAAGTGACTGTAACTGATAATGACGGAGCGTCTTCTTCCGATTCTGACACTATTACTGTACTGGCAAAAAGGATTCCCCCTCCTACTGGCCCCTGCAGTTTCACCATTAGTCCTGGAGATTCGTTTTCAGATGCTTTCTCAATTATGCAAAATGATGACATTCTCTGTTTAAATGATGGTATTTATCAGCAGGCTATGGATATACCTTCTAATATTCACGTCAGGGCTGTCAACGATGGAATGGCTGAGATCGATGGCGGCGGAACCCTTGGTGAAGCCTGGACCGGTGCATTGCTTCAAATGCATGGTTCTAATTCCAGCGTCCGCGGTCTCAAAGTTCACCATGCAGGTGAAAATTCTGATACCTGCCACGTTAGTGGCCAAAATAATACTATGCAATTTATGTCATGTTCTCATGGTGGATTCCACAAGCATAAATTACCTATCAAGGTCGATGGTTCTGGGCACCTGATAGAAGATTCCTGGGCCTATGGTGAAGGTCGGTACGTAATACAATGTTTTATCGGAAACAATATTACCTTTAGAAGGAATGTAGTTCGATGGGATTCAACTGTCCCCAACGAACCTACGGAACCTAATGCGGCTATAGCTATTTATAATTGTTCGGATATTACCATTGAAAATAATATCAGTCTGGATTATGGAACTCCCGAAACTGCGATGCGATTTGGTGGAGATTTTTATTCACCCCAGCATCCTGAGCAATATCCAACAGGAAACCAGAACAACCAGTGGTTAGGTAATATTGCCATTAACCATGCTCCCGGAACGGATAATAGACGAGGCCTGAGGCTGGATCCTGATACCGAAAGTTTCGATAATATAGTTAGAGATTTTTACGTCAAAGGTTCCGATCTCGGTATTCTTTCCAATGATAAAATGACTGGACTTATTGTTGAAAATTGTACTTTTATAGACGTAGGAATAGAAACCTCAATCCCCGGTATGCCATCTGTTAACTGCGGTTCAGGTGCTGATATCTCTGTTCGCTATAAAGACAGGATTAAAACATCGGAGCCACTTTTCCCTTTTGCCCAGGAAGGACTAATCAAAAGAGATATGTGCAATGTCAATGAACGACAGAGTGATTGGTGCCTAACCAACAAATCGTTAACCGAATATATTCTCAATTAAAATGCCATTCATAAGCTCTACCTTTAATTATATTAGTTTCCTGAGAGTTATATATATAGCCATTATTTCAATTTTTACAGTGTTGATACCCGGCTGCGCTTCAAAACAGATACATTCTGTGAAAGAGAAAGCGATTAATGGTTCATTATCAAAACCAGAGAACAAACAAAGTAAAAAATTGGGCTGTACCATAACTATTCAGCCTGGCGATTCATTTAATCGAGTTTTTTCTCAAATGGTTTCAGGGGATTTATTGTGCCTGGCTAATGGTAAATACAGTCAGATCATGCGAGTACCCAGTAATATTATGGTTCGTTCTCTTTTTGACGGAAAAGCTGAAATAGACGGTAGTAATCTTGATGCTGGATGGGGGGCGTTGTTGATAGTTGACGGAAGTAATTCAAGTGTGCGTGGCCTTAAAATTCATCATGCCTCACAATTTGCCGACACCTGCAATGTTAAAGGCCGTAATAATACCTTAAAATCAGTATCCTGCTCACACGGAGGACACCATAAACATAAAATACCCCTTAAAGTCACAGGAGAAGGCCATCTTATTGAAGACTCCTGGTTCTATGGTGAAGGGCGATATGTCATACAATGTTTCAGAGGAAGAGATATCACTTTTAGAAGAAATGTTGCCAGGTGGGATTCTACTGTTTCTGGTCAAAAATCCGAACCAAATGCAACTTTTGCCATCTATAACTGTTCGAACATAACTGTTGAAAATAATATCAGCCTGGATTATGGCACTCCGGAAACCCCCATGAAATATGGAGGTGACTTCTACAGCCCACAGCACCGCAAACCCTGGCCTGAAGGGAATCAGAATAACTGGTGGTTAGGTAATATTGTTGTTAACCACTCCCACAACAGTTTAAACAACAAGGCCTTAAGATTAGATCCTGATATCGAATCAAAGAATAATTTTGTTACGGATTTTTATGTTAAAGGTGCTGATTACGGTATTGTGGGTAATTCAAGAACATCTACATTGAAAATTGGAACCTGTACTATGATCAACGTAAAGGAAGCAGGTTTTAATAATGGTCGACATCCCATAAACTGTAATGGCCCCGCCGATATAACGCACAGATATGAAAGTAGAATTAAAACAGGTTTACCCTTATTTCCCTGGAAGAATGAAAATTTAATCAAAGAAGATATGTGTGCAACTGGTGAACGACAAAGCCTCTGGTGCCGAAGTAATCTTTCCCTTACCGATTATATACTTAACCCTGTAGATTAAGACCGAACAGTGATTAATTCTTCTCTCTCAATATATACGTGGTTTTATATATATACTATAATCATTCTCTCATCTAAATACTAATAAACCCAACCTGGGAGAAGAGAACCGGATCGAAGCAATTACAATTAAGATAATAATTTGATTAATCAGCCACTGTTAAAAATAAAACTTAAAATTTGACCAGTGCCTGAATCTTTGGGTTTATCTGGGTGAATGTGCGCTTCAATAGGTCTCCAACAAACCAGAAGTTGTGAAAAAGTAACCACGTTAACGGTTTGGTGTTATTTCGAATTAAAGTTTATTAGTAATGAAATAAATGTATCATTAGCTGGGGTTAATGATAGTAGTAAGGAATTATCAAAGTGGCGACTATACTTCATCAAATATTAAGCGAATCTGCTTCAAAATGGCCTACAAAAATTGCGATACAGGAAAAAAATCACTCAATTTCTTACCATGCATTGAATCAGCGCTCTATTCAGCTAGCAAACCTTATAATTCAAACAGGGACAATAAATGGCTCGCGTGTTGGTTTGCTCACTCATAAATCTATCGCATCTTACATCGGTATTTACGGGATTTTATATTCCGGTTGCGCCTATGTACCTCTTGATAAACGGGCTCCCTCCGAGAGGCTAAACTATATCTGTGATGACTGTCAAATTGAGACTTTAATCATCACGAAACAAACCTGGTCCAAAACAGAACAAATGCTTAATAGTAATTCAAGCATTAAGCACATAATAATTATCGGTGATTATCAACCAGACGCTCTCCCACTACCTGTGAAAATTTATAATGATGCCAATATTGATGATAAACCTTTGACACTATTTCAACATTCCAATATCGTAGATTCTGATCTTGCCTATATCCTGTACACTTCAGGTTCCACAGGACAGCCAAAAGGCGTTATGATATCACATCATGTATCCATGTCCTTTGTTCAATGGGCACATAAATATGCTTCTTTGACTACTGAGGATAAGGTTTCCGGTCACGCCCCTCTGCATTTCGATTTATCAATTTTTGATATATATGCTACAGCGTTAGCAGGAGCAACTTTATATCCTCTACCGGATGGAGCATCCACCTTCCCTTCCAGACTGCTGGAATGGATTCAACAACAGGAAATCACAGTCTGGTATTCTGTACCATCAATTTTATCAATGATGTCCCAGAATGCTAATTTTTCAAATACAACTTTCCAACATTTAAGACTGCTGATATTTGCAGGAGAAGTATTTCCAGTACCCTATCTAAAAAAATGGTTAAAGGCCTTCCCCGAATTAACCTATATGAACTGGTTTGGCCCTACAGAAACTAATGTCATTACCAGTTATACTGTCAACTTCAAAGCAGGTGATCTTGAAAAACCTCTTCCCATTGGTAAGCCAACAGAAAATGCCCATCTATTCTGTCTTGATGACAGAGGTAATAAAATTACAAAAGCTGGTCAATCAGGTGAGTTATATGCACGCGGCCCCTGTGTTGCTCTGGGTTATTGGGGCGATGAATCAAAAACCAGAGAACGTTTCCTGGAAAACAGTCTGGCTCCCTATCTAGGCGATAGAATTTTTAAAACAGGGGATATAGTTTCTATTGACGATAATGGCGACTATACTTTTCTAGGACGCAATGACCATTTGATAAAATCAAGAGGTTATCGAATAGAGCTTGGTGAAGTAGAAGCTGCATTTTATCAACATAAAAAAATCCGAGAAGCGGCTGTTATTCCTATACCTGATGATTTAATTGGGCACAGATTAATTGCCTTTATCTCAACAGATTATTCCGGTTCCAGCCTTTTTGATGAAACCAAAGAATCCTCAACTGAAATTGCCGAAATTTCTAAAAGTATTTCTGCAATTCTTCCAGGATATATGGTTCCATCCGAAATTCGATTATTAAACCAATTGCCACAAACTTCAAATGGCAAAATTGATAGACAAAGATTGTTAAAACAAATATAACGTCTATTATATCTACATATTAATTTATCAGGAGAAACAAATGGAAGATTTAACTAAAGTTATAAGCAACTTTATCGTCACTCAAATAATGCATGGCTCAAATGATGACAAACTTGATGATAATTGTCAGCTTCTTGATGAAGGCATTCTGGACTCGTTAGGACTACAACAACTGATCACTTTTCTAGAAGGAAAATATGACATTATTGTTGAAGATGATTATCTCATGCCTGAATATTTTACCAGCGTGAAAACTATTGCTGAACTAATTCAAAACTTAATGGATTGATCATTTTTCTAAGAGTTTACAGGAGTACATTATAATGACCAATGAAACTCAGAACAAGGTTACTACGCTATCTGAGCCCAAAGAAAAAACTCGAGAGCAACTCATGTCTCTTTGTCATCAACTCGCTGAGGTTTTTAAAACCAGAGCATCTAAGTATGATGATGAAGGTTCTTTCCCAGTTGAAAATTTTGCCGACCTGAAAGCAACAGGTCTACTCGGAATGATGGTTCCGAAAGAATATGGGGGTTGGGGTTGTAATTTTCTTACCTACAGTAAAGCACTTGAAATTTTGGCCACAGGGGACGCTTCTACCAGTCTAGCATTTAATATGCATAATATTACTGTTGGCAGTCTAGCTGAAATACCTGAAGCGCCTGCCGATGACAGACGTTCAGGTGCTATTAATAATTTCAGGGAGTGGATCTTTGAACAAGCAGTAAAAGAAAAAAAACTTTTTGCCTCGGCCGCTTCTGAACCCGGTATAGGAGCACATTTCAGCAAATTGAAATCATCATACCGACGGACTGAAAATGGTTTTATTTTAAATGGAACCAAATCATTTGTCTCAATGGCTGGATATGCAGATTACTATGTTGTTGCAGCAAAGGCTGAACATTCAAAGTCTGCAACAGCAGCGGTCTCTTTTTTAATTGTAGATAGAAATGCTCCTGGTTCAAGCATGGATAATATATGGAATGTGATGGGAATGCGTTCGACCTCTACTAATCCTGTACACTTTGAAGAGTGTTTCATACCCCAGGAACGTCTTTATATGGCTTCAGAAGGTATGGCTCTCTACAAAATAGCCAGAGAACCCCATTGGTTAGCTGGTGGATATTCAGGAGTCTATCTTGGTATCATGACGGCTACCTTCGATTTTCTGGTTGAATTTTTGAAAAAGAAAAAAACACCCGGCACAGATATTTCACTTTCACAAGACCCCCTGGTTCAACACCAATTGGGTAAACTTTATACTGAACTAACATCTGCAAGATTAGCTGTCTATCATGCTGCGCATCTGGTTGATACAGCGCGCGGTTCAGATGAAGCAAATGCAGCAATACATCACGCCAAATATCTGGTAAGCGAGAGTGGGCCCAAATTGGCGTCAGATGCTATACGTATGTGTGGTGCTTCAAGTATAAGTAAGTTTTTCCCATTAGAAAGATATTATCGTGATTCCAGATGTGGAGCTTTACAACCCGCTTATAGTGATGACTGCCTCCTTTATCTGGGTAAAACTGCCTTTGGTGCCAATCTGAAAAATCCTATAGAAACATATTGGTGATAACGTATTATGAAGGAATTTGCCTGTTATTTTTCAAATCAATCTGAAAAACAACTTTTTGCCTATCACCATTTTGTAGAAAATAACACCGCAACAAAAGCAGGTGTTGTTTTCTGCCATCCATTTGGTGAGGA
>DRNA01000485.1 GCA_011322365.1 Aeromonadales bacterium
GCAAGAATTTTAAACTTAAGCTGATTCAGTAGCGGCAGTTCATTACTGATAAAACTCTTCTGCCGTTTTACATAACTGCTGATAAATTTTAGAAACCTGTTCTTTAACTTGCAAATTAGAAGAAAAATGCTCAAAAAACATTTGAATTTCCTGAGTCAGAAAAGCCGACTCAACTGCTAATTTTCTGGCATATTCATAATAGCTATTCCAGTCTGAAAAACGATGAGATTCCGGTACCACGGAACTGATATGCCCATAATCAAGGGTAACAACAGGCAGACCATTCATTATGGCTGTCTGAGAACTGGTTCCGCCGCCACTTCGCTGTGGATTAAGATAAACATTGCTCATCAAACAAAGCTCAGGCAGGTTATCCTGAAATCCAACATTAATTACCCTCTTATTTTGTATTAGCTCATCATCAAAAAACAGACTCAAATTAAAATCATTGGTGCCTGCAAAGGCAATAACCGAATTATGATCCTGTGACAATAATTTTTTACAAACTTCAGAAAATTCATTATTAATTTCCTGATTAAGCCTTGTCCCAACCACCAGATAAATAAAAGCCTTATCCGGAATATTGAAGAGTTTTCTGTCCAACGCTTGATCAGCTTTACCTTCCGGAGTGACCAGCATGCTTTCCAATAAAAAGTTTTTATGCCCATATTGTTCGGCTGTTTGTTTTATTTTATCCGTCATCAGATTACCGGGTATCCAGTAACTGTCTGAACGGGCAAATGGCAACGGCTCTCCAGTCGTTGCAAAAATTGATGGAATAACCCCATATAGCGCATCCTGCAATAAAAGATTTTCACCATGTGCAATAACAGCATCAATTTCAAGTTCTTCTATAGTTGTTATAATATCTAAAAACTTTTTGCTTGAATTTAATCCCGGTTGCGAAGTTACAATTGTTAAAGGCATACTTTTAAATTCAAGGTAATCAGTAAGAGAAATCTGAATCCCCCCCAAATCCTTATTATAATTCCCCATCATGGGCTGTTCGATGCCCAAGTTGTTGACATAATTTAAAGCATTGGTATTAAATACATATACTTTACAATCAAAATAAGCTGTTAGGTGGCAGGCCAGGCTGTAGGCTTCTCTTGTGGGAGAATGCCTCATTCCTAAAATCTGAGGGCTGATAATGGCTATTTTTTTAATTTTATTAATTTGCTTTCTTTGCCCATAACTTCTATTAGAAAGGAATTGCCGAAAATTTGAAGATATATTTGAAAATACTTCCCGCAATGGTGTTATATCAGCCACAACCTCTTTTTCAGCCGTAAATAAACGGTTAAAAACATTCCAGAATAATTCACTGAATTCAGCAGGCGAGGTTATTTTTTGTGCAGCCTCACAAACCTTTTCAATAAAACGCCCTTCTCGAAAAACATCAAATAAATACAGCCATAAGGCGAAAATACGATCTTGCGGGACTGTTGAATGTAGAAAGTGTTTGATGATTAATTCTTTTTCATTATCATCAAGATGGGGAATAATACTGCGTACAGCCTGAAGATTCTTTGATGAATCATCACTGAGTATTGGTTTTGAAAATTCAAGTTCTATAACATTAATAACATCGGTAACTTTTTGAGACTGCGACATTCTGTTATTCTGTATTATTGGTTGTCAGTATAAGCATTGTTTATTTTGCTTCTTTTCTTAAAAAGCTGAAAATTCCGGCTTAAATCGGCTTTTTCCTGTTCTGCCAGGTCATTAAATTTACGATTTATCTCCAACACCTGTTCAATAATACTAGCCACTAAGGGAGAATCCTGTATATCCAACGGCGTTTTAAAAATGCTTCTGGCCAGAGCCAAGCGCTGTTTTTCATACTCTGGAATCAGCTCCCATTGGCTGTTTTCTGCCATGCCGAGCATTTTTGAACTAATATCAAGTAATTCCTGAAGTGGCTCCTGTAGACGATTATTCATACTAAATCTTTGCTTTAGCCAGGTTATCTGGTAATTTACCTTCAACACTTTTGGCATGATTTTCAATAATATCCTGAGGAATCGCATCCCAACCGGATTTAATATCCAGCAACAGTTCAGAAACTTCATCCAGCATCTCAACTGAATTCTGAACATTGGCATCAGTCAAACGGCTCATCATATAAACATATAATGATTCAAGGTTTTGAGAAATTTCCCCTCCCTGACTGTGATCAAGACTAACTCTTAAACCTTCTATAATTGATATGGCCCAGCTAATATGTTCACCTTTTCTGGCAATATTGCCGTTTTCCATAAACCCTTTGGCTTTTGAAATTTTCTCCAGAGCGCCTTCCATCAGCATTTGAATCAGTCTGTGTGGATTAGCAAATGCCGCAGTACTCTGATTACCAACCTGAGTATATTGTTGCATTGCTGCCTGATTATTTGCATAGTTCATAGAAAATCCTCTAATGATTCAAAATTTTATTTACTGCTCTTAACACCCGGCAAGTTTGCCAGTTGCTGAGATAAATAGGCACTGGTTGAGTTGGATTCTGAAATCAACTGATCCAGAGCACTAAACTGTTTCAAATATCTACTTTCAATCTGCTGCAACCGATATTCCATATTAAGCTGAGCCGACTCATTATTATCAATACGTCGATTAAGCCCATCCTGACGTACTTTAATCAGGCCATCATAACTCAGGTATTCATCCATTTTTTCATTGAGCCGAAATGCAACACCCTGGTTATCATTAGCAAACAATTGCGACACACCTTCAAAGTCCTGAGCAATAGCCTTATCCAGTTTACTGGTATCTAATTGCAAATCACCACTTTTTGAGTCACTAGTAATACCCACTTCAGAAAGAAAATTAAAACTTCCTGAAAGCCCGGCTGACGAATTAAACTCATTTCTGATATCAGACATGACTCGACTTAAAATACTGTCGCCCTGTAACCCCTGTTCCTTTAAAGCATCAACAGTACCTTTCAGGGTATTAAAGGCGCTGACAAAATCACCAACTGATTCTTTAACAGCCTCTGTATCACGCTCAATAGTTATATCGGCCGATACAGTGCTAGGCTTTAATAAATTCAGTGAAATTCCGGAAATAACATTGTCCAGAGTATTGGTTGCACTACTTACAGTATAAGCATTATCAATGACTACTGTCGCATCCAGCGCTGTTAGTTTTTCAGTTAAATTCAACTGTGAAACTGCATTACCGGTTGATGTAACTGAAATCTGATTGTTTAAACCCGTTTTTGAGGCGGATAAAACCAGTTGATAGGCATTTGTTCCTTCCTGAACAATGGATGCGGATACTCCGACATTACCTGACTCAGCAGCCGTATTAATAGCGTCACGAATTTCTGCCAGTGATTTTCCATTTATATCTATGGATAAGGAATTAGTACCGTCAGAAATATCCAGGTTGGCATCAGCAGTAATAGCCGATGTAGTATCTGTAAAAGCCGTGCTTGAGCCATACTTGTTGGATCTGGCAAGATTCTGAACATCAATGGAAAAAGTGCCTGGGGCGGCATCTTTATCCACGCTTACGGTAAAACTTTTATCCGTATCACTTTCTGTGGAACTGACTTTATAGGTTTCAAATTTATCCAGTGAGCTAAGATTACTCATGGATGTCTGGAAAGAAGATAAAGCACTTTTTAAACGGCCAAAAGCACTTAACTGAGACTGGAACTGATTTTCCTTTTCCTGTAAGCGTTCGAGAGGACGGCTTTCCACCTGCATTAATTGAGATACTAATCCCTGAACATCAAGATTAACACCACCGAGTGACAAAGCCATCCTGTTTCTCCAACTTTTGGTTACACATTTGCAAAATACAGCTATAACTGAACATTTTGCATGATTTAGTTATTAGTTATATTCAGACCTTCTGTTTAAAAAGCACACCTTCATTCAATGTACCAGAGGCCGTATCCATTTGCCGGCTCAGCCTCTCATTAGCAGCATGCAAATTTTTGGCCAACTGCAGCACTTCCTCGGACGGGATCTGCCTTACAACTTCTTCCGTTTCCTTATCTGTTACATTTATGACAATTTTTCCTGCTTCTTTATCAACACTAAACTCCAGATTTCGTTGAATATTTTGCAAAGAATCATTTAATTGCACAATAGCATCATCCAGTTTTTCTTCAGACATTTCCTTTAACACCTGAGAGGGCGACTTCTCTGAGGCAACTTGTTGCCGCTCCTCAATAAGTTTGTTGCCACTTTTCTGGTTTTCCTTAACCGTATTGGTCTTATCTGAAATATACGCTGATTTTTGCTGAACATTGGAAGTTTGAGGCCGGGACTGAACATCAGGCTTTTGGATATAACTATTTTCAGGTGGGACACCTGATACCTTTGTAGTTATATTTAAACTCGCCATATTCATACTCCTTAATACAATACCCGATCTATATAATCGGGTATTGCCTTATGCCTCATTATTATCCCAGAAGCCCTAATACACTCTGAGGTAAGGCATTAGCCTGAGATAATACCGAAACGCCTGCCTGCTGCAGAATCTGATACTTGGTCAGATTAGCGGTCTCTTTAGCAAAGTCAGCGTCTTCAATCCTGCTTCTGGAAGCCGACAGATTTGAAGAAGCATTTTCACCATTTCTGATAACAGAATCAAACCGGTTTTGAACTGCACCCAGATTTGCACGCTCTGTATTCAACGATGTTAATGCTTTATCCACCAGACTGATAGTCGCCAGTGCTTTTGATTCTACACTGATCCCGACCGCAGTGGCGCCATCACCAGTAACAGAACGTAAACCACTATATCCACCAACAGAATTAGTCGTTACTTTAATCTGATTAGCGGTTGTATCTGCATCAGGACCCACCTGGAATTTAAATGAACCAGCATCATCACCCAAAATAGCCTTACCGTTAAACTGAGTATCAGAAATACGGGTAATTTCAGCGGATAACTGTTTCATTTCTGTATTCAGTGCTGCCCGGTCAGTTGTACTATTGGTTGCATTGGCTGACTGTACCGCCAGCTCACGAATACGCTGCAGGTTGTTGGATATTTCATCCAGTGCCCCTTCTGCTGTCTGAGCAAGAGAAATTGCATCAGCTGCATTTCGAGTACCCTGATTATAACCGCGGATCTGAGCTGTAAAACGTGAAGAAATTGCAATACCAGCCGCATCATCTTTTGCAGAGTTAATACGCTTACCTGATGATAAGCGTTGCAATGCCAGTTCCAGTCCTGAATTGGAACGATTCAATTGTCTTTGTGCATTTAAAGAAGGAATATTTGTATTAATTACCTGAGCCATGATGGCATCTCCTCTGACAGGCCCCACAAATCTTCTATAATCAATAGTATAGATACATTATGGAGAGTTATTTTTAATGCGGATATACTCTCAAAAAAGGAATATTCACCGCTCTTGTTTATAATTGCGTCTGCTCCTGTATTTTCTTTAGAAATTTTTTTAATTTTTTTTTATTACTGTTAGACTGACTATTATCTACAAACAACTGGCAAAACTTCTAAAATGGTATATATCTTGCTTTCTTTACCAGCATAAAACTGAATCGAGAGAAAAAGTACGCTTCCTATGTCCATATTAATCGATACCGAAACATTAAATACCGGCTCCCTGCTAAAAAACTCATTTGGAGAAGAGTACTTTTATTCTGTTAATCATTCTGCTTTCGAACAGTCTCCTTCATCAGTCTTATATCAGCAGCTTTTTCAGGAACAACTGGAAGCGGAAGATACCTTATATTTGTTTGTTGGCAGTGATTCCGGCCTGCTAATCAAGTATCTGTTAAAACATCCTCCCCAAAAAGGCTCACGTTTTTTAATTATTGACTTTCCACAAATTATAGAAAACCTGCCTCAACCATTTAAGGGTGATGAAAAACAGCGTATTTACTTATACAGTACCGATGAATGGCAGGAAAAGGCCGATAAATATGAGCTGGAAAATTATTTATTTATTAATAAAGTAAAAATTATTCAGTCCTATGCGGTAATTGATAACCATATAAAACAATATAAGCAGTTATGGAAAAAGACAGAGGAAGAGATTAATGACAGCCGCTGGCAGGTGAGGGGTAA
>DRNA01000486.1 GCA_011322365.1 Aeromonadales bacterium
AAATAATAAAGCGAATCTGTTGAAGGTTTCGTCTGCATGGTTTTAAAAGCCAGCAATCCAGTTGCCTGAGCCATCGCTTCCAGAATTAACACTCCGGGGAAAATAGGTCGATGGGGGAAATGTCCGGTAAAACAGGGTTCATTTACGCTAATATTTTTCACCGCTACCAGAGATTCTCCTAATCTATAGTCAATGACCTTATCAACCAGAAGAAATGGATAACGATGGGGTAAATGTTCCATGATATCATTGATATCCATTGTGGAAATCCCCGGTGCATCTGTTGATGATGAAGCGTTATCTGTCGTCATGAATAAACCTGCCTGCTGAAAGTTGAACTTAACTATTCGTTTATGAATTATTTTTTTGTAGTTGTTGCAACTGTTTTTCCAAGGATTTCACTCTTTTGGCCATATCACCCAGTTGCTTGATTCTAGCCACATTTTTCCGCCACTCTCTATTAGTCATCATCACGGAACCCGAAGAATAAGCATCTGCTTTATCAGGCGATTTTGTCACCAGAGTTCTTACCGTAAAATGAGTACCAGCCGGAATGTTCAGATGACCAATCACAGATACACCTCCTGATAATGTACACCTTTCCCCCAGTACACTACTACCCGCAATGCCTACAAAGGCCGCCATGGCACTGTGCTCACCAACCACCACATTGTGAGCAATATGAATCAGATTGTCCATAATAACACCATCACCAATAATGGTATTCTTCAACGCTCCCCGATCGATGGTACAATTTGCTCCAATTTCAACGTCATGGCCAATGATAACACCGCCTAACTGAGGAATTTTTAGCCAACATCCCGCTTCATTGGCAAAACCAAAACCATCACTACCAATTATGGTTCCACTGTGAATCAACACTCGCTGCCCAACATGAATATTATGATAAAGGGTCACATTCGCTTTCAGAGTACTTCCTGATCCAATTACTGAGTTCTTACCAATAACGGTCCCAGCACCAATTTGAACATTTTCTTCCAGGGTAACGCCACTATCAATTACTGCATTAGCGCCAATTCGAACGCCCAAAGCAATAGAGACATTATCAGCTATTTGAGCACTCGGATGAATTTTATTATCGAGTTCAGGAGTAGTATCAAATAACTGTGCTGCTTTTGCATACCCCAGATAGGGATCATCAAGTAGTAAGCAGCTTACAGGGCATAGCTCTTCCCATTCTGGTTTTAGTATAACCGCTGCTGCATGGGTAGATTTTAATTGTTCTAAAAAGCCCTTGCCGGAAACGAAACTGACCCCATCGGGGCCAGCTTGTTCAAGATCAGCTATTTTACTTACCGAAGTATCTGCATCAGCACTTGCTGTTTTACAAACAAGGGTAGCATCAATTTTTTCAGCAAGTTCACCCAATGTAACCGGTTGGGTCATTAGTTAGCTTTGGGGTCCGTCAATGTTTTTATGACTTCAGGAGAAACATCTGTGACGTTTTCCCCAGCAAACATTAGTGCCGTTATCGGTAGGATGAGGTCATAATGATCTCTTTTACCCACGCTCTGAATTGCTGTGTAAATTCGACTTTTAAGCTTTAATAACTCCTGATTCTGTCTGGCTTTAACATCTTCTTTAAGATTTTGATCACCTAATTTCAGTTTGGCATATTTACTTTCAATTTCACGTTTAAGTTTTATAGCCTCACTTTCCGCCATTGTAGCAGCTTCTTTCTGACCTTTTTCCTGCAATGTCTGAATTTCTTTTTGCAGTGCAACCAGCTCGTCCTGGCGATCTTTGAATTCGTCACTGATTTTCTTAAAGATGAGCTTGGTCTGAGGTAGTTTCTGTAAAATTTGATTTGGACTGGCATAACCCAGTTTTACTTCAGCCGCCTGGATAGAGGCCGTAAATAAAAAGATGCCTAGTATTGCTGTAATTATTCTAAATTTCATTTGAAAATTGTCTCCGTTAAAAAAATTGTTGCTATTATATACCCAAAACCATTTAGTATAAATGATTAAAAAGTTCTGCCCACATTAAAACTAAAACGCTCTATTCTATCATTGGTCTGTCTTCTGAAGGGGTTAGAATAGCTAAAAATCAATGGCCCCATAGGAGACAACCACTGAAAAGAAATACCATATGATGCTCGATAGGCACTGGTATCATTGTAATCTGGAATCAATGCAAATTGTTCCGGGCTGAGGAATGAATACTGTGAACGATCAAATTCAGTATCCCAGACATTACCCACATCAAGGAAAATACTGGTACGCACAGAACGACTATCCTCAGCAAAAGGGGTTGGAAAAATTAATTCGATGCCGCCTATGGCTCTTGCATTGCCACCTACCGACCGATTTCTATTTCTAACCGTATCAAAACGCCTGTCTCTAGGCACAAATAAGGTAGGATCTTCAATATCAGCACCTGGAATTGAAGTTCCCCTGGTTGGTGAAATAAAAAATTCCTGTGGCCCCAGTCGATTGGCATCAAATCCCCTCAGAGTCCCAATACCACCGACAAAATAATTCTCAAAATAAGGCAGCTTTTTATTTTTGTTACCATAGGCATCACCATAGGAAAGCTGAGCTCTAAAGAGGAATGACCACCCATCAGCTACCGGCAGGTAATGATCAATTTTATAATCCAACTTATAATAATTAAGGTCACTAATTGGAATAGTCGCAGTGACAGTAAAGTTCTGCGATGTACCTCTATCCGGGAATACACCTCGGTTTAAGGTATTTCTCAACCAGCTAATTGAAGTGCTTAATACCTGAAATTTCAGATTAGGGTCGGTATCAACATCCTGACCAACAGAGTCAAAAAAACTCCTCACCTGTTGAGAAACATCCAAACCAGAGTCTGCACCAGTTTTTAATAAACTGTCCTGAGCCAGAATGCCAAAATTAAGTCGAGTGACTTCATTAACCGGAATACCATAGTTAAATGATAATCCCTTCCTGTCAAGAGATTGACCGGCAAAACCCAGTTTGGCAAAATTGGTTTTAGAGAAAAATATTCCTGTACCAAAGCTGATCCCATCAGGAGTGAAGTAAGGGTCGTTATAGCTGAGATTAAAACTCTGTATCGCTTTACTGGTATTAAATGCAACACCAACATTTTTTCCCGAACCGAGGAAATTATTTTGCTGAATGTTGGCATTGAGAGTCAGACCCTGAAAATCAGAATATCCGAGACCTCCGCCAATAGTACCGGAAGGCCTTTCTTTCACTGAATATAACAAATCCACCAGATCGTCTTCACCTGCAACAGGGTTAGTCTCTGAATCCACTTCTTCAAAGAACGGTAATCTTTCCAGTCGGATCTTGGAGCGCTCAACCAGATCTGTTGACAATGCAGCCGATTCCATCAATCGCATCTCTCGTCTTAATACATGGTCATTGGTTTTTTCATTTCCAGCAAAACTGATGCGGCGAATGTAAGTTTTCTTACCTGGGTCGATAAAAATACTTAAATCTACGGTATGATCTTCTTCGTTAATAGTAGGTATAGTATTAACATTGGCAAATGCATATCCCCTCTGGCCTAAAGCACGTGAAATATTTTCCTCGGAAAAAGTAACCACAGCTCCCGAATAGGTGTCGTGCTCCTTAATGGGTGTAAGCAATTTCAAAAAAGGGGTATTTAACACCACTTTACCCGCAAAGCTAACTTTATTAACGGTATATTGCTCACCTTCATCAACATTGATAGTAATATAAATAGCATCTTTTTCGGGTGTAATAGAGACCTGAGTTGAAACAATATTAAATTTCAGGTAACCGCGATCCTGATAGAAGGACTCCAATTTTTCCAGATCACCACCCAATTTTTCTTTGGCGTATTGATCATCATCTGTAAACCAGGAAAACCAGCCCCCGGTAGTCAATTCAAAAGGTTCCAGCAGCTCTTCATCAGTAAATTTGGTATTACCGACAATGTTTATCGCAGAAATCTTGGCTGCATCACCCTCTTTAATTTTATACTGAATATTAACCCGGTTTCTGGGTAGATTATTGACGGTATAACTGATTTTTACACCGTATTTGCCACCCGAGAAGTATTGTTTTTCCAGTTCCAGTTTTAATTTTTCCAGGAATGAAGGATTTAACACTTCACCCTTTGCAACACCCTGTTGCTTGAGACCTTTTTCCAGGTCCTCAGTTTTAATGGCTTTATTACCTTCAAAAGTCAGGTTGGAAATAATGGGTCGCTCTTTAAGCAAAATGATAAGAACATTTCCAGAGCGTGCCAATTCTATTTCCTTAAATGAACCGCTCTGGAAGATACCACGGATAACCATTGGTGCACGGACATCATCCATCACCTCTCCCACTTTTATGGGTAGATAAGTAAAGAATGTCCCTAATTCTACTCGTTGCAGTCCCTGAACCTGAATTTCTTTAACGGCAAAAGGCTCAACTGCCCTGACAGAAGACACAAGAAATATCGACCCGATGACTAAAAACAGTGACAGGCTAGCTGATTTATTAATATTCAATTTTTTATTACTACTCTATGTTGATAGTTCTATTATATACCCATGATACATGAAGATGTATCATGGGTATTACCAAAATGTTACCTGACCACATCATTAAATAACGCAACCGCGGTTAATGTCAGAATTAACATGATCCCAATCTGCATGCCCACCGCCTGGACTCGTTCAGACACTGGCTTACCGCTAACAAGTTCGACAAGATAAAACAATAAGTGTCCACCATCAAGTACCGGAATGGGTAAAAGGTTTAAAAAACCTAAACTCACACTGATCATTGCCATAAAACCAAGAAAAAATCCAAATCCAGCCCTGGCTGAATCTCCAGCACCCTGGGCAATACCCACGGGTCCCGATAAATTTTTAACGGAAATATCACCCAAAATCATTTTAGAGACAACCGAAACACTTAATGAGAACATCCTGGCTGTCTGCTTAATCGCCCGATTCAGGCTCTCCAGAACGCCAAAACGAACATTTACCTGTATATCCCTGATAGCTTGTTTATAGGTATCACTCACATGAGGACCCACACCCAGATAGCCATTGTTGTCATTTCCGTTATTACTGGCATCTGGCGTCACTTTCAGTTCTATCCATTGACCCTCTCTTTCTACAGTTAGTTCCACAGATTGATGGGCTTTATTTTTTAAAGCACCCTGTAAATCTGACCAGCTCTCAATTGTCTTACCGGCAAGTTTTTTAATCTGATCCCCTACTCTGACACCCGCTCTAGCTGCAGCAGAGCCTTTCACCACCTCGCCAATTTCAGTGCCGGGATTAGGCAGATAGATTTTGATACCCAATGTAGATAGCGGATCTTCACCGACAATTTCCCCCATCTTTTTATCTAGCTGCACATCTATTTCCTTTACCGTTGCAGATCTGGAAGGTTTCACCATAATAGGTATTATCGCCTGCTCACCAAGGAAATCAGCCAGTTTTAATCGCACCTGCCCCCAGGTTTTCACTGGCTCATCGGCAATGCCGGTAATCAACATGCCTTTTTCCAGGCCCGCCTTTGCCGCCGGGCTGTCAGCTATGACAGCACCGATTACAGGCTTTATAGCCGGAATGCCAATCATAAAAGTAAGCCAGAATAAAAAAATAGCCAGCAGAAAATTGGCCATAGGTCCTGCCGAAACTACAGCAATTCTCTTATATATTGACGCACGGTTAAAGGCCTGATCTTTTAATTCTTCGGCAACCTCATCATCATTTTCATCCAGCATTTTCACATAACCACCCAGAGGAATTTGCGCAATAACATACTCAACACCGTCACGGCCATACCAACGGTAGAAAGGTTTACCGAAACCAATGGAAAACTTGATGACCTTAATGCCCATTTTTCTGGCTACCCAGAAATGGCCAAACTCATGAAAAGTCACTAAAATCCCTAAAACTACGACAAAACTCGCTAAGTTCCATAAAATGGTTAACATTGAATCAATCAACTTTTAAACTCCCTGTTAAAATTTCAGTTTTTTCATTAAAGCTCTGGATAATATCTGTAGCGACTTGCCTGGCCTGTTTATCAGCCAGAAGTATACTCTCCAGCACTTC
>DRNA01000487.1 GCA_011322365.1 Aeromonadales bacterium
GCAACAAAAAGGCCAGGCTAATAATTTTCGTGCAGGTAATAACTACAATGCAGATATCTCCTTACAATACAGAATACTACCCCAACAGATAAGCCGGGATACCCATGGTTTCGTCTATGCTGTTATCGAGGCAAACTACAGAAAAGTTAACCGAAATCAACTGTCGGGAATAAACGATTTAAATTCAGGTGGAAATACGCTGTTTATATCACCAGGGATTCAATATGTCACGCCGAAATATATTCTGGAAGCCGCAATACAGATACCGCTCAGACAAAATTTACATGGAAATAATCTGGAAACCGATACCATCTTGACTAGCGGATTCAGGATCAACTTTTGACAAACAGAAAAAAAATGATCACACTCTATTTTTATCTAACGATTATAGCGATATGTCCACACCGTTAACCATTGAATTATTTTCTGCATCCAGTTGTAGCCGTTGTAGTAAAGCGAAAAAACAGATCCGTCAATTACTGGATGAATTTAACACAGAAACCATTGCTTACTCTGAATTAAATGTTCTGGAAGAACTTGATTATGCGGTTTCATTAGGGATACTGACTACTCCCAGCATTGCCATGGATGGGAAACTTATTTTCAGTACCTTACCCAGTATGAAAAAATTACGCCATAAAATCCAACAACATCTTGAAAATAAATAGAGTCATTAAAATGTATCAAATCGGTGAAGTCACAAAGAAACTCAAAATAAGTGCAGACACACTACGCTACTACGAAAAAATTAAATTGCTTCCGCCCATTTCACGGAATGTCTCGGGGTTGAGAATGTATAGCGATAAAGATATTTCCCGTATGAAATTTATTAAAAAAGCTCAAAGAATGAAGTTTAGCCTGGATGAAATTTCAAAACTTCTAAAATTCCGAGAATCACCGCAAACCGCAAAACCAGACATTCGGTTACTGGCTACGGATAAGTTAAGTGAAATTGAACAACATTTACAGGAATTACAGTCACTAAAAAATGAATTAAGCTTGCTGGTTAACCTTTGTAAAGGAGATAAAGATGGCTGCCCTATTATAGAAGGCCTGGAAGAAAATAACTAATTGACAAGACTTTCTACCCCTATCGTGGTTAAAGTAGACACTATCGCAAATGAATTCGCTCCTACCTGTTGTTTTGGTTTTTGATAATGTTCTGTCGTGAGGACAAAATTTATCCCTTAAATTTGAGTAATCTCAAACCATTTGCTACAACAATCAAACTTGCACCCATATCCGCAAAAACAGCCATCCATAAAGTGGCAATTCCCATAAAGGCCAGTACCATAAAAACTACTTTAATGCCCAAAGCAATGGTTATATTTTGTTTTAATAAACTGGATGTTTTTCTGCTTAGCTTAATGAATTGAGCGATTTTACCCAGATCATCATCCATAAGAGCGACATCTGCTGTTTCAATCGCAGTATCGGTACCTGCCGCCCCCATAGCAAAACCTATTGATGCCCTTGCCAAAGCCGGTGCATCATTAATACCATCACCCACCATAGCAACTGATTTATGTTGTGTTAAAGCTTCTGAGATAAAATTTAGTTTATCTTCCGGTAATAATTCACCCCTGAATTCTTTCAACCCTACATTCGAGGCGATAGCTTCCGCTGTTTTATTATTATCACCGGTTAACATCAGGGTACGAATACCCATGTTTAAAAGTTCAGCGATAGCTTGCCTGCTGGATTCTTTTACCGTATCTGCAACAGCCACAAGCAACAAAGGCTTTTCTTCAGTCGCCAGAATGACTACGGTTTTACCTTCCTGCTCCAGTGTATTTAATATTTCCTCCAGCTCCGGGTTACCCAGACCTAATTCTTTTAATAAGCGATGATTACCAAGATAATAAAGCTGTTTTTTGACCTTACCTTTTATCCCCCGACCTGTTAACGCGCTAAAATCATCAACTTCCTGTAAGCCGAGATCAAGCTTTGGTTGCGATTTAATATAATTACTGATGGCCATGGATACCGGATGATCTGAACGATTGGCCAGACTATAGATAATATTCAAATTACTATTTTTCGGATCATTGTCGAGATCAATGACATCGGTAACTTCTGGTTTTCCAGAGGTAATAGTGCCGGTTTTATCCAGTGCCAGCATTTCGATAGTATGACCATTTTCCAGATAAACACCGCCTTTAACCAGAATTCCACGGCGGGCGGCAGCGGCCAGTCCGCTGACAACGGTTACCGGGGTTGATATGACCAATGCACAGGGACAGGCAATAACCAATAACACCAACGATTTATAAAACCAGTCCCCCCAGGGTTCGCCCCACAACAGAGGTGGCAATACCGACACCAGTAAAGCCAGTATAAAAACGGCTGGCGTGTAAACTTTGGCAAATTTATCCACAAACCGCTGCGTTGGTGCGCGCTTACTTTGCGCCTGTTCCACCGCCTTGATAATCCGGGCAAGTGTTGATTGGGATGCCAGAGCTGTTACTTTAAAATCAAACGATCCCGTCTGATTAATCGTACCCGCAAAGACCTTATCGCCAGGTGTTTTTTCCACAGGAATGCTTTCACCTGTAATAGGAGACTGATCTACTGAAGACTGGCCTTTAACAATCTCACCATCCAGAGGAATACGCTCACCGGGTTTAATTCTGACTAACATATCGA
>DRNA01000488.1 GCA_011322365.1 Aeromonadales bacterium
ATACTGTAGGCGCAATCCACCAGACTCATATCACAGATATCCGGGATAAAATCTTCACCGATGCCTTCAATCACCCAACTTCCAACTTCGGGAAATTCTCCGGTTTCCACATAGCCGGTTAAAATTGAACCCTCAGGATCAGCCAGTACAATATCCACTGCCGGGTTTTTTTCTTTTAAAAACTGACCTATACCACTTAAGGTGCCGCCCGAGCCCACACCACAGACAAAAGCATCAATATTACCATTCATCTGCTGCCAGATTTCAGGTGCGGTACCTTCATAATGTGCAGCAGTATTTTCCGGATTTTCAAATTGATTAATATAATAAGCACCGGTTTCCTTTGCCAGACGCGCTGCAATATCCTGATAATATTCCGGGTGTCCCTTACCCACATCGGAACGGGTTAAAGAAACCTCGGCCCCCATCGCCTGTAGACTATAGATTTTTTCCTTACTCATTTTATCCGGCATAATAATCAGCATCTTATAACCTTTTTGAGCGGCAACTAATGCCAGTCCCAAACCGGTATTTCCTGCAGTGGCTTCTATAAGTGTATCGCCGGGCTTGATATCACCTTTTTGTTCCGCAGATTCGATCATTTTTAGTGCAATACGATCTTTAATGGAACCTGCCGGATTTTCATATTCCAGCTTTAAAAACAGTTCACAAGGGCCGGTATCCATTGCATGAACCTTCACCATTGAAGTATTGCCAATTAATTCCAATACATTTTCAGAAACAGTCATTGTTAACCTATAGCCTGAGAAATTTTGCGGCAGATAATACCATAAAATCCACTAAAGTTGACCTTTTCATACAATGATCTATTAATGGTCAATACGGAGAGAAGTAAAGTAAGGGATGATTGGTTAGTCACTATTCTCAGCGGTTTGCATACCTGGTGCCCCATCCCCCAGCGCATTCATTAGTGCCTTGACCAGAGTTGCAAGGGGTATAGCAAAGAAAACACCCCAGAAACCCCACAATCCACCAAAAATTAATACAGCTCCAATAATCGCAACCGGATGCAGGCTGACGGCTTCGGAAAATAATACCGGGACAATTAAATTCCCATCGATACCCTGAATCAGCAAATGAGCAAATAATAACCAGCCCAGATCAGCTGTCCACCCCCATTGTAAATAGGCAATAATGGCAACAGGCACAGTAACAACCGCCGCACCTATGTAGGGAATTAATACTGACAGACCAACCAGAACAGCTAACAATAAAGAATAGTTCATTCCCATGAGCAGAAAAACCACATAGGTTGAAACACCAACAATGGCGATTTCTACCAACTTGCCACTCACATAATTCCCAATCTGCTGATTAACTTCTATTCCCACTTTGGTCAACATACCTCGATCTTTCGGGAAATAACGGCCAGCCCAGCCCAGTAGCAGGTCTTTATCCTTGAGAAAGAAAAATACCAGCAAAGGTACCAGAATCATATAGATCAAAACCGTGGCAATACTCATCAAAGAGGCAAATGAAATGGAGAGCATATATTTTCCCAGGTTACCTAACTGAGAACCAATTTTAGTGGTTAATTCCTGAATACTTTCCTGTGTCAGATAATTCGGATAACGTGCGGTTAGTTGTTGAAGTAAATCCTGCCCCTTTGTCACCATATTGGGAATTTCAGCAGCGAGGTTTTCCAACTGTGTCCAGATTACCGGTAACAGACCAAAGATAATCCACAATGACAGGCCAATAAAGCCTGTAAAAACAATAAAGACAGCCAGTAACCGAGGCACCTTTCGATTCTCAAGTGCCCTGACCCCCCACTCCAGCAGATAGGCAATAACGATCGCAATTAAAATAGGAGCCAGCAACTTACCAAAGGCATAAATAGTAATACTGGTCAGTACAATAAAAGAAATGAGTACAACGGCTTCAGGGTTTTCAGTTTTACGCCTGAACCAGTCAACGACCCGGTAACTCATTTTACCTCCAACACAGGACCTTACCTGTAAGAAATGATATAATAATGCGAAACTTTTAACGAATACGGCACTCTATTCGTGTAGCTTCTGCTGTTTTTAACCCATTGACCAAGAGCATGTTTTTAATGAATCAGTTTAACCGTTATCGAAATTTTCTGATGCTCTTTATTAGCTGTTTTTTATTAAACGACACCCTGATAGCTGCCCAGAGTCCATTGCCCGATATCGGAAGCAGTGTAAATAAGCATTTATCCGTCAATAAAGAACAGCTTATCGGCGATGTACTTGTGCGTCAGCTTAAAGGACAAGCGCCACTTCTGCAAGATATACTGGTAACAGATTATTTGAAAACCGTGGGCTTTAAAATCGTTTCTCAGAATCCAGATGCGATGAACAGGAAATTC
>DRNA01000489.1 GCA_011322365.1 Aeromonadales bacterium
CTCCAACTCTGCAGTCCCTTTATTCGCATAACCCAGTTTTACTGCGGCGGCATAGGAGAGATCAACAATACGGTTACCATGAAAAGGCCCCCTGTCGTTAACCTTGACAACAACCTGTTTACCATTTTCTAAATTAGTGACCTGTAAATAGGTGGGCAGGGGTAAGGTTTTATGAGCAGCTGTCATACTGTACATATCATAGGGTTCTCCACTCGAGGTTCTTCGTCCATGAAACTTTCTGCCATACCAGCTTCCTTTGCCTGTTTCTGTATAACCCACCGCACTACTTAATACAAAATATCGTTTACCCGCAATTTCATAATAGTCAGGATTTCCGAAACGGCTTTTGGGTTCATTTTTAACCACTGCATCCTGGATATGACTCACATCTACAGGATGAATGGGTCCACTATCTTTGATGACGGCCGGTTTCATTGTCCAGCAGCCATTAATCAGCAGTACGCCAACAAAAAACAGCAAACGAAATGAGAATTTATGAAAAATTTTTATTGAAATCATTTTTTATTATTGTTCTTTTTATGTTTTGTTAATTGATTGAATTTCTTTTTCAGTTTCTGACTCAATTGATAGGCTACCATGGAATACATATGAGACCGATTATAACGGCTGATCACATAAAAATTCTTTAAACCCATCCAGTATTCCTTATGTGTCTCCTGATCAAAAACCATTAACGATACCTCGGTATTATCCGAGAGTTTATCTTTGGTCACTACGCCACTTTGCTGTAAATCTTTATATTTATAATTCAGGCGGGTTGAGCGTCCCGCTTTTTTTGAAGCTTGCCAGTTGATGAGATGTGCTCTGGAAACAACCTTATCACCTGTTACCCAGCCGTGCTTTTTAAAATAATTGGCAACACTGCCGATGGCGTCCACTGGATTATCGATTAAATCAACTTTACCATCATTATCAAAATCCACGCCATAAGCAAGATAGCTGCTTGGCATAAATTGTCCATATCCCATAGCCCCGGCATATGAACCTATTTTGCTATCGGGTTGCCATTGTTGCTGTTGAGTTAATCGGAAAAACTGACCCAACTCACTTCTGAAAAATTTTCCTCGTTTCGGGTAATGGAAAGCCAGCGTATAAAGTGCATCCAGTACACGATAGTTACCTTTTATTCGCCCATAAAAGGTTTCGATACCAATAATGGAGACTATCATTTCAGCTGGAACCCCATACTTTTTTTCAGCACGATCCAGATCGGATTTATATTTCTTCCAGAATTCAATTCCTTGATGAACACGTTTTTTAGTCATGAATATTTTACGATACTTTTTCCAGCTTAAAACACCTTCAGCAGGTCGATTCATGGCATTTATTATGCTTTGTTTTTTTCTTGCCTCATTTAACCACTTTTTTATCTGAGCACCATCCAGTCGATACTTTGTTACCAGGTTATCAATAAATATTTGCTGCCTGGCATCCTCAATTTTTCTATTTTCTGTTGCAGAACCCGCTTCTTTTTTACCAGCATCAACTTCAACTGGCTGTTTAATTTTTTGAATAGTATTTGTCTCCACAGCTAAAACCAGTGAAGGTAATAAACAAACCGAAGCCATCACGATCCATGATCGCTTTAAAAATATTCGTATATTTGATTGTTGAAATGACATAAAAACTATAATCCTTACTTACTAATTAAAGACAGCTCTATTTTTCCAATAAACCCATCATAGAGTCAATTAACGGGAATGAAGTTGCCTATGGGTATATAAACTCATGATAACACCAAAACCTGCCATTAAAGTAACTAATGACGTACCTCCATAAGAAATCAACGGTAGCGGTAAACCAACCACAGGCAGCAAACCAGAAACCATACCTATATTAACCAGTACATAGGTAAAAAATATTAAGGTCAATGACCCAATCGCCAGTCGGGAAAAACTATCCTGCGCCTGCGTAGCGATAAAAAGACAACGGCCAATAATGAAAAGGTAAAGAGCCAACAATAAGATGACTCCGGCAAATCCCAGCTCTTCCGCTAAAACTGAAAAAATAAAATCCGTATGACGTTCCGGTAAAAAATCGAGTTGTGATTGTGTGCCATTCATCCAGCCTTTGCCATAAACACCACCTGATCCAATAGCTATTTTAGACTGAATAATATGATACCCCGAACCCAGTGGATCAGATTCCGGATTTAAAAATGTTCGTACCCTCTGCCTCTGATAGTCGTGCATAAAATAAGTCCAGTGGATGGGTATATAACTAATACCTGCAATCAACACCGAAAGAATAATTTTCCAGGGGATCCCCGCCAGAAACACAACAAAAATACCGGAACTTGCTACCAGTAAAGCGGTACCCAAATCTGGCTGCTTTGCAATTAAAGCCGTCGGTATGAGAATAGCTAAAGCGGCTATGGCCAGTTCCCTTTTTCTCGGTGGCAGGCGTCTTTGATCAAAGTACCAGGCAAGCATTAATGGCATCGCCAGTTTCATCATTTCAGAAGGCTGGAAACGGAACAGTTTAAGATCCAGCCAGCGCTGGGCTCCTTTTCCTACATGCCCGAACAGCAATACCGCAATCAATAGAACGACCCCCAGAAGAAAAATGGGTAAAATCCAGCCCCTAAGTTGTCGTATGGGTAACTGAGCAATAATAATCATAAGCGATGCAGCAAAAGCAAGACGCAAACTTTGCCGTTTTATCATGGCCATATTTTCACCGGAGGCGCTATAAAGCACTAATAATCCCATGCCTACCAGAAGCATGATACCCAACAATAGAGGCCAGTCCAGATGAACTCTCCACCAGAAACTATGGCGCTCTTTGTGAGCATGACTTCTTGCTAAAGGCTCAGCCATCGGTTTTATTCTCTTTTAGCCAATACTCAATAATCTTTCTGGCGATGGGGGCAGCACTGGAGCCCCCGTGCCCTTCATTTTCTACCACTATTGATAAGGCTATTTCTGGATTCTCAAAGGGAGCGAAAGCAATGTACATGGCATTATCTCTTTCTCGGTAATTTACCTTCTCTTTATCGTATTTTTCGCCCTGGGCAATACTAATCAATTGCGCCGTTCCCGTTTTACCTGCCGAGGTAAATTTTGCGGTTCTGAAAGCGGTCCTTGCCGTTCCGGTTTTATTTACAGCTTGCATGGCTTTTAACACCAGATCCATGTTCTCTTTTGAAGATACAACCTGTTTTTGTGCCAGCTTTGGAGAAATCTCGACCTTTTCCTGACCATAATCAATGGCTGTTACCAGGCGCAGATCAAAGCGCGTGCCTCGATTAGCTAAAATAGCGGTTGCATTGGCTAACTGTAATGGTGTTACCGTCCAGAAACCCTGACCAATTCCTACTATCACCGTTTCGCCCGGAAACCAGGGTTCTCTCAATTTCGCTCTTTTCCATTCCCTTGACGG
This sequence comes from Aeromonadales bacterium, assembly GCA_011322365.1. Lineage (GTDB taxonomy): Bacteria > Pseudomonadota > Gammaproteobacteria > Enterobacterales > DRNA01. The sequence goes on from DRNA01000489.1 coordinate 3,403, forward strand.
CATCAGTGCTTTCTTTTCTTCACCCATATCTATCCCTGTTAACTCACCAAAACCGAAACGATTCATAGCTTCATGGATTTTATCGATACCCATCCGATAGGAAAGATCATAGAAAAATGTATCACAGGACTGCACGATGGCCTTATAGAGATCAACTTTTCCATGTCCTCGCCCAAATTTGGCCAGCGTCCAGTCACGGAATTTTCGTTCCTCATTTTCAATCATAAACCAGCCCGGATCATCAATTTTACTGGTTTTATTGATAATGCCATATTCCAGGCCGGCTAATCCTAACATGGGTTTAATAGTCGAACCCGGGGGATATTGACCTAATAAGGAACGATTAAACAAAGGCCGATCTTGTGAGGCTAATAACTTGTTAAAGGCTTTACTACTGATCCCTCCAACAAAGGCATTAGGATCATAGCCCGGGTTTGAAACCAGTGTCAGCACTTCGCCATTTTGAGGATCTAATGCAACGATGGAACCTCGATAATTCCCCAGTGCTTTAGTGGCCAATAATTGTAATTGACTATCAATAGACAGAATGAGATTAGCTCCAGGGACGGGCGGTGTTCTTTTCAGCACACGGATCACGCGTCCATGAACATCGGTTTCAACTTCTCGATAGCCTACCTTACCGTGTAAAACAGGCTCATAATATTTCTCCAGCCCCACCTTGCCCAGATTGCGTGTAGCTTTGTAATTTTTTTCATCCAGCTGGGTTAGTTCGTTCTCATTAATACGTCCAACAAATCCCAGAACGTGTACCATTTCTTTTCCAAACGGATAATAACGAACCAGACGGGCCTCTATGCTGGCACCAGAAAAGAGATGCCGATTAACCTCAAAAATAGCTCGCTGAGCTTCTGAGATATTACTCAGCAGGATAATTTTTTTAAAACGACGGGTACCTTTAAGGCGTTTGTTAAAATCCTCAATTTTCTCATCGGGGATTTGTAATAAATGCTTTAGTTGTGCAAGTTCCTGAGTCATATTTTTTACTTTCTCAGGAATCAATTCCAGAGAATAAACCGAGCGATTATCAGCTAAAATTACTCCATTTCTATCATAGATAATCCCTCTAACCGGTGCTTCCGGCACCAGGGAAATTCGATTTCTGTCAGATCTGGTGGCAAAATCTTTATAATGTGTGACCTGTAAATTGTATGCTCGATAGAGTAATAGCACGAAAGCAAAAAAAACCAGAATGAAAGCCATAACCGCACGATTAAAAAATAGCCGCATTTCAAAAACAGCATCTTTTAATTCATGTCGTTTACGAGGATTTATATTCATGTGCGATGATACGGGTGATTATGATTCAAACTCCAGGCACGATACAGGGACTCGGCAATCAATATTCGTACCAGTGGGTGAGGCAAAGTAAGAGGACTCAATGACCAGCTTTCATTAGCTTTTTGCTGGCATTCCTCCGATAATCCTTCTGGACCACCTACTAACAAATCCACATCCTTGCCCATTAATTGCCAGCGATTCATCTGTTGTGCAAGCTGCTCGGTATTCCAGGATTTTCCCGGGACATCAAGTGCCACCACATGACTGGATTTGCTAATTTTTGCTATCATCTGTTGCCCTTCTCTGGCAACAATTCGATTAATATCTGCCGCCTGTGTTCTTCGACCCGGATTGATTTCAATTAGTTCCAACTGACAGTCACCACGTAGACGGCGGGCATATTCATCGTACCCCTGTTTGACCCAGGCGGGCATTTTATTTCCTACGGCGATCAAACGTATTTTCATAGCCGGGTATTCAATTCCTGTTTATGTTCTCATCATCATTTCGTGGGGTCGACCAGAGCTTTTCCAGTTGATAAAAATCACGTGTTTCAGGGATCATGATATGCACCACCACATCGCCTAAATCAACCAGAATCCAGTCTGAATTTCTTTCACCTTCCACACCAATAGGCGGTACATTAGCTTCTTTGGCTTTAACCACTAATGAATCAGCGATGGCTTTAACATGTCGCGTTGAGGTGCCACTGACAATAACCAGATAGTCAGTAATAGACGTTTTGTCGGAAACATCTAACGTGGTGATATCCCTGGCTTTCATATCTTCCAAATCTTCTATCACCAGTTGTAATAACGTTTGTTGTGTTGTCATTCAATACTCTTATAAAGTTGATTTTCAAAAATAAAATTTAATACTTTTTCCGGAACTAACCAGCGTACAGCATCCTTTTGCTGCTGCCTTGTCTGGATAAGATGCCGGATCTGTGTTGAAGAAATATCCAGTAAAGGTATTTCTGCTTTGTACACCAGACCTGAAAAATTTACGGCCAGGTCCTGCATATTTTCTGTTGCACTAAACCCATGTTGATCTAATTGATGTCCACAAATAGCAAGGCCCGGTCTGCTGGCTACTATCAGATGGCAAAGCCGAGATAATTGCTCAACCTGATGCCATTTTTCCAGACCATCATAAGCATCGCTACCGACCACCCAGGCAATGGGTCTCTCAGGAAAGTCAGAGCGTAACTGACTCAAAGTGTCAACGGTATAGGAAGTCCCCTGACGCTTTATTTCTACATCACTTAAACCGAACTTCTCAGAATCCGATAAAGCCAGCTTCAGCATATCAAATCGTAGCTGAGCACTCGCTACAGGCGCTTCCCGATGAGCAGGACAGGCATTAGGCATAAAACAAATTTCAGCATCAGGGAATTCTAATTGAAGTTCCACACCCAGACGTAGATGGCCATTATGGATGGGATCAAAAGTACCACCAATGATAATCAGTAAGTTTTTATCCATGATTAATGTCAATAACAGTTATCAATTGCCGGGGCCCTGTATAATGCCAGAGCCGAGATTAGGAGTAGCCTTTGATTGCCGGTTTTTTTCAAATTGCTGTCGAAGTTTTGTGACCTGGTGTAGATTATTTTTCTGATTAACTTCAGCCCCGTTTTGTCCTGCTTTAGTTGCACAGCCCTTAGTTGCACTACCCTTTTTAGGCCATAGCGAAAAACCTGACATAAGAAATAACACATCCAGGCAATCATCCCAGAAATCACCGGGCTCGGCTCCAATAATAACTTTTTCCAATGCCAGCGCACGTACCCATAACCGTTGCCAGCCTTTCACACCATATTTTTTTAATGCCGGATTATAACAAGCCTGTTTAGCTGGCCAAATTCTGAATTCTTTATAAATCGAGGCCAACATGGTTCCATCTGCCTTGAGCTGGGCCAATTTTTCAAGCAGTAAACATTCTTTTTGCAGCATACGAGCCAGTTGCATCGGTTCTACTTTTTCCTGACGTAACCGCTTTAAAATTTGCGGTAGC
>DRNA01000490.1 GCA_011322365.1 Aeromonadales bacterium
ACAATGGTGGCATTTTTGCCGCCGAGTTCCAGTGAGAGCTTCTTAAACATCGGTGCTGCAATGGAGGCGATTTGTTGGCCCGTTACTGTGCCCCCGGTAAAAGAAATGGCCTTGATTTTTTCATGTGCCACTATAGCTCTGCCAATAGTATTTCCTTCACCGTGTAACAAATTTAATACCCCCTCGGGCAATCCGGCCTGCTGGCAAATTTCGCTTAGCAGAAAACTGCTATAGGGCGTCACTTCAGAAGGTTTGGCGATAACACAGTTTCCAGCAGCCAATGCTGGGGCAATTTTCCAGGTGAATAAATAAAGGGGTAAATTCCATGGTGAAATACAGCCAACAATTCCCACAGGCTTGCGCAGGGTATAGTTAATGGCAGGAGAACTCATGGCATAGGATTCAGAAGGAAACTGGGTAATGGCTTCGGCAAAAAATTTAAAATTGGCAGCTGCTCTGGGAATATCCACCGTTTTTGCCAGCCATAAAGGTTTTCCATTATCTTCACATTCAGCTGCAATCAGGGCATCGCTATTTTCCAGGATTAACTGACTGATTTTATTGAGATATTCAGCACGCTGCGCCACATCAATTGTTGACCAACAGGGTTGTGCTTTTTCAGCAGCAGTGATGGCAAGTTCCAGATCTGCGCTGTCTGATTGCGGTATTTTAGCAAATACATCAGCCGTTGCTGGATTAATATCATCCAGATAAAGTCCACTGTGTGGAGGTAACAACCTGCCGTCGATATAGTTGGCCAGCTCTATCATCCAGTTCCTCCTTTAAGGATTATTACTATAAACAGCTGATTTTGCCGCCATCAACCGGTAGATTAATACCGCTAATATAAGCAGCAGCTTCAGAGACCAGAAATCCTACGGCATTGGCAAATTCTTCGGGTTCAGCAAAACGGCGTAGCGGGATAGACTGCTTTTCATTTTCAGCAGCCTGTTCGGGGCTAATGCCGAGTTTAGTTGAAAGCGTCTGAAAAATGGTATTCAGCCTTGTGGTATTGGTAGCACCGGGAAGCACATTATTCACGGTTATAGCGTAAGGCCCGAGTTCATTAGCTAATGTTTTTCCCCAGCTTGCCATTGCTCCACGAATGGTATTAGAAACGCCCAGGCCATTTAAGGGCTGTTTAACGGAGGTAGAAATAACATTAATAATACGACCATAGCCCGCCTCCTTCATGCCTGGAAGTAAGCACTGTAAAATATTTTGTGCATTAATTAAATGTTGCTGAAAAGCATTCAAATATTCATTTGCCGAGGCTTCATGTGCCGGCCCCGGGGCTGGGCCGCCAGTATTATTAATAAGGATTTCCGCATGGCCACCTCCAGAAATAAATTGCTTGATGACGGTTTTCACTTTATCAATACGAGTAAAATCGGCTACCAGGATCTGATGTTGTTGCCCCTGTTGCGTATTTAATGAATTTTTTACTTTTTCCAGTGCTTGAGAATTTCGTGCGAATAAAACAATACTAGCCCCCTGAGAAGCCAACTGGCTGGCAATGGCCTGGCCAATACCTTGAGAGCTTCCACAGACTAAAGCAGTTTTTCCCTGTAGGTTTAAATTCATTTGTCCACCTTTTATTACGCTTTATAAATTGGCAAATATTTTTTCAGCAACTTCTATGGTGCGTTCAATATCTTCATCTGAATGGGCTATGGACATAAAGCCAGCTTCATAAGCAGAGGGTGCCAGATTAATCCCTGCAGCCAACATTTGATTGAAAAATAGATTGAAACGATCGGTATCACAAGCTGACACATCAGCAAAAGAGCTGATGTTTTCTTTGTCGGAAAAAAACAGTCCAAACATCCCTCCCACAGCATTAGTGGTGAAAGGAATGCCCTGTGCATCTGCGGCTTTCTGTAGTCCCTGTACCAGTTTGGTTACTTTCTGGCTAAGCTGTTTATGGAAATCAGTTTTACTCACCAGTTCTAAAGATGTCAGCCCGGCAGCCATGGCTACGGGGTTTCCGGAAAGAGTACCCGCCTGATAGACTGGCCCGATTGGTGCCAGATGTTGCATGATAGCTTTTTTTCCGCCAAATGCGCCTACCGGCATTCCACCACCAACAATTTTACCAAGGGTGGTGAGATCCGGTTTAATTTTATAAAAATCCTGAGCACCGCCCAGCGCCACGCGGAAGCCGGTCATGACTTCATCAAAAATTAGTACGGCCCCGTGCTTATCACAAACCGCTCTTAGCTCAGATAAAAAGCCAGGCTTGGGCGGTACGCAATTCATATTCCCGGCAACCGGCTCAACGATAATGGCGGCAATTTCCCCGGAATTATTAGCAAATAAATTATTTACTGATTCTATATCATTATAGTCAGCCACCAGCGTGTCTTTGGCAAAATCAGCAGGTACGCCGGGGGATGTGGGTTCACCGAATGTCAGCGCACCGGATCCGGCCTTAACCAATAGAGTATCGGCATGGCCATGATAACAGCCTTCAAATTTGATAAATTTATCCCGGCCGGTATAACCTCTGGCCAGACGAATAGCACTCATGGTAGCTTCAGTACCCGAATTAACCATTCTGACCATCTCAATGGAAGGCACCAGTTGGCAGATTTTTTCAGCCATCTGTACTTCGGCTTTGGTAGGCGCACCAAAACTTAAACCTCTGGCGCTCGCTTCATTGACTGCCTGCAAGATCTGCGGATGATTATGTCCGGCTATCATCGGTCCCCAGGAACCTACGTAATCAATATATTTCCTGCCATCTTCATCGTAAATATAAGCACCTTCAGCATGTTCGATAAAGGGGGGAGTGCCACCAACGGCCTTGAAAGCTCTAACCGGTGAATTGACACCACCGGGGATCAGCGTTTGGGCTGTTTGAAAAAGTTGTTCAGACTGGTTCATAAAAATTCCTGTACTATTAATATTTAAACTGAAACTCGAAACTCGTCACTGAATTCCTCGTCATTCCGAGCCCCAAACCTTTGTCATTCCGAGCCCCAAACCTTTGTCATTCCGAGCATAGTCGAGGAATCCTATGCCGTGCCTCAAGATCCTTCAACTGCGCTACGCTTCGTTCAGGATGATTGTTTTTTTCTAAACTCTAAACTCTAAACTCGCCACTCGAAAACCTAAAACCGCTTACCAATATACCAGTTTACTGGTCTGGCATATTCAGCAACTTTTTCTTCAACCCCTAAAATCAGTGCAAATAAAGCCATCCTCACCAGTACCCCATTATCGGTCTGGCGAAAAATAGCCAGGTTGGGATTTTCATTCAGATCAGTATCCAGTTCATTCGCTTCTGCTCGTGAATCCCGTGGTAAAGGGTGCATGATAACCGTAGAAGGCTGGCAAAACTGAGAATAAACATACTGGTTGATACGATAGGCGCCTCGATATTGATTGGCTACTTCCTGAGAAGAAAAGCGTTCTTCCTGAATCCGGGTCTGATATACGATATCCACATCCGCAATACCCTGTTCAAGGGACTGAGTTTCGGTCACTTCGTGGCCTTTTTCAATCAGATATTCCACAATCTCGATGGGCATACCCAGTTCTTTGGGCGCGACAAAGGTGAATGACACTTTTTTATAAAGTGCCAGCAGGCGACTTAAGGAATGCACCGTACGACCGTGGGCCAGATCGCCAATCATAGCGACTTTGACTTCATCCAGATCACGATCAAAACGGGCAAGCTCTTTACGCATGGTAAACAGATCGAGTAAAGCCTGGCTGGGGTGTTCATTGGAGCCATCTCCACCATTTAACACCGGTACACGGGAGGCTTTGGCAAACTCTGCCACCGAACCTTCCATGGGGTGACGCATCACAATAATATCGGCATAACCTGATATTACCCTGGCGGTATCATACAGGCTTTCCCCTTTGGCCAGCGCTGAAGATTTAAGCCCCGTGGTTTCACGCACTTCGCCACCGAGTAAATTAAACGCACTCCCGAATGAAAGCCGGGTTCGGGTACTGGCCTCAAAAAATAGATTATTTAAAATGGCCCCTTCGAGCACACGGGTGACTTTTTCGCGTTTAGCGTAAGGGACCATCTGATCGGCAACGGCAAAAATCTGCTCAAGTTGCTCGCGGTCAAACTGACTCACACTGAGGATATGATTTCCGGTAAATGCACTCATTTTGCTGTCTTATCTGAACGGACATAACAATAGCTCTATTGTCCTTTGATCTGCCATTAAAGACAAGTTAAAGGTAGCAACTAAAAAGGCCATTTACTCAGAAACTATCGACTAAACCTGAACACCCATAACTTAGACAAAATAACCATCCCACCCTGATGGTAAATTAAAATATGCAAGGAATTACCGAGCAGGTGTAATAAATGGCTTGCATTTTTTGATGTTAACAACTGACAAGTCGAAACAAGAGGACTAAACTGGTACTATAAATGTTTATGGTTTTGAGGAATAAAGAGGTAAAGAATATGCAGTCCCAGAATATCAAAGAGGCCGTTCACAGCATTGCTGAGCAATTAAGCAGTACAGCTACATGGGATGATGTCATTTATGAGATGACGGTCAGAAAAGAGATTGAGCAAGGCAAGAGCGACAGTGAAGCAGGACGAGTCACGTCAGCTGATGATGTGCTCAAGGAATTCGGGATCACTTCGTGATCGTTAACTGGACTGATTTTGCCAAAGCAAGACTCCATAAAATCCATGCCGTGATTGCTAAAGACTCAACGATGGTTGCGGATAAAACGATCCAACGGATCGTTAAACGTTCGAAGCAAATTGCTGAGCTTCCAAAATCAGGAAGAAAGGTTCCCGAGTATTGCGAGCCAGACATTCGAGAAATATGAGAGAGACCCTATCGCATTATCTACCGAATTTTAAGTAATAGAATTGATGTGCTAACCGTGATGCATTACCGTCAGCTGTTACCTGATATGCCCGATCAACATTAAAAGCACAAAAAAGCCCGTCTTAGAGCCAGCCCCTCGAGCATAGCGAATGTTTTGGGTCCGCAGTGCGTGATAATGTGGTAACAGGGAGTACAAGGTGAATACCGCAGGCAGAGAGGGTGCCATGGGGCATCTTCTATTGAAATTTGTTCTGAATGGGGTCTTGGTATTTCCATGGCATAATGTATGCCGGTTTTGCATATGTCCAGGGATGGACGGTAACAGAACAAAGCTTCCGCTCAAGCTTACGCCCCTTACCTACATCCCTGTCATAAGTAGGTACTTAGGAGAAAATTCAGCAAGAAAGAAATGTCATACCGAAAGCTTGCCCCATGACCGTAGGGAATGCTTTGGGTGCCGTAGTGGAGGAATCTTCCAGTGGCAACAGTACGGCTGGGTCGAGATCTCTCCACTACGGTCGATATGATAGGCTATTTTTCCTTAAGTACCTACCTATTACATCCCTGCAGGCAACGCAGGAGCAGTTGTCGAGGAGCAAAAACCAGTATAATCAATTAATTGTAGGTAATCAGTGAGAAACGATAAGCTCCGCTGTAGCATCTAATCACATGGATGCCTTTGTTATCCTTAGAAGCCCGTCCGAAAATAGCAACCATAGCGAGGGGAAGCCATCATGATTATGTATAACAAATTGTCATCAAAAATTTCATCAAAACTATTGCATTTCAAAAAATATTTTGATATATTCAGCGGAAGTTAACAATACATAAATGTAATCCCCTTATAAAAAAAGGAATATAACTTTTGTAAAAAAGGGAATTTAACGGATGAAAAAGAACTTTAGTGTAGCTAGTCTTCCAACAGCCAATAGCCAATAGCCAACAGCCAACAGCCAACAGCCAACAGCTTGAAAATAATCTTTATTGCAGTGCTACTTTATATTCGACAACTCATATTCATGTCTCAAAACTATGGGTTTCGTTGTCTGAATCTAGCACTTTTAAAGACTCTACTAAAAGTAAAAATTACTCTAGTGTTAAGCCATTGACGATTTCGATGCTTCCACATAACTCTTTTAGATCTTCATTGACTTCAACAGAAAACCTCTCTGAAATAATCTATGGATACCCACATGTCAGATTCTAAACTCTATGTTTTTCTTTTTAATTCTCTCTTTGCCATTATTTTATTTGGCTTATTTTTTATTGCCGATGCTTGTGCCTCTCCGGTTCAGATCGACTATACATATGATGCTTTAGGACGATTAATTTTAGTTAAAGATCCTGTCAACGGGGACAGGAATTATAATTATGATGCTGCCGGAAATCGAAATAATGTAAGTATCGGAAATAATACAATACCACCTTCATCAAATAATCCCCCAGTGGCTAAAGCAGATTTTAGATTTGGTTCAACATTTCAACTAATTTCTATTAATGCTCTTGTAAATGATTCAGATCCTGATGGTGATGTATTAGCAATAACAGGCCTAAAATTACCACCTTCTGGTTGTTCTATTAATTCAAGTAAAACTCTGGTGGTTTGCTTCTTTGCCACAGGAGGAGATTATTCTTTTAAATATGTAATTTCTGATGGTAAAGGTGGTAGTGATCAAGCAAGTATTATTGTCACAGTTTCAACTAGTGGCGGCATTGGTGGTGGTTTTATTAGATGAAAATGATTTAAAAATGTCTTTAGATTGCTGAAAATGGAATATATTAAATGCGGTATCTAGAAGTTCGAAATAACTCCTAAA
>DRNA01000491.1 GCA_011322365.1 Aeromonadales bacterium
GCTCCTAGCGTTCGGTCTTTTAATTGCACCTGATAATCAGCTGCAACCACTTTTTTACCCTGACATTCACTTAGCCAGAAATGCCAGAATCGCTCAAATTTTTCTCCCAGACGGTTAGTTTTTGTACGACTGATAAAATTAATTAAAGGAAGGGGATTTTCATCTAGCCGAGCTAGTTTTTCTTCAGCCTGAATTACCCAGTTTAACAACAAGCTGTCTTCGGGATGCCGGCAAATTCTATCGACAGCCATAATTGTTGGGCTGGCAATACACCAGATGAGATCACGTACAACCCGGTTATGATACTTTTCCAGGCAATCATTTAGAGTTACTTCTTCCGATAGTTTATTAGCTGCTGAATCTAGCATTATATCCATTATAAAAAGGTGCCCTGAAAGATTTTACTAAACATAAAATTAACTAATGAAACTTAACTAATGAAACTCAACTAATGGCTGATAACACTAACCACACGAAAAAATAAATCTGCGATTTCAGCGTACAACTTCCCGAAAAACAGTAATTTTATAATAATAATCAGACAACAGAAAGAAATAACTCCCTTAAAAACAGGTAAGGGTATTCCCAATATAGCACTAGTAGTATGGTGATATTTTTTCCGTATAAAGTATTCCCGAATTTCTTTTACCAGTAACCAGCTGAAAATGACCATACCCAGTAGCGATATTAGAATGGTTGCTCCAGTGGTTTTATCAATTTCAATAGCTGCTCCCGCTATCACGCCCGGTAGAAGATAAGCCGGTGCCCAGACTAACGCAGAAACAATATTGATTAACATAAATCGTAGTGGTGGCATTTCTGAAATACCGGCAACAAGAGGAATAAAAGCTCTAACCGGGCCAAAAAAACGACCAAAAGCGACACTGGAAGCCCCGTGTTTATGAAAAAAATCCTGACTTTTCTCAAGCCATTGAGGGTGTTTTTGAAACCACGACCAGTGATGAATTTTATCCCGGTAATACCAGCCAATATAATAGCTAAGGCTCTCCCCGGTGAGTGCGCCCATAAAACTCGCTAATGCCATTTTCAGAAAATCAAGATTGCCACTTCCAATAAATGCACCAACACCAACCAGCAGAACCCAGCCAGGAATAAACAAACTGAAAATAGCAATAGATTCAAAAAATGCAATTAAAAAAACTACGCTCACTGCCCATTCGGGATGTGTTGAAATCCATTGTAATATCGCTTCAATGTTCAAGGATTGTTTCTACCGAAGAAAAGGGATAATCTGGACAATGCAATTGTGCTCGTTCATCATTTCTCATTGACTGTCGATAACCCAGATTTTTCATTAATTGTCTCTGGAGCGGTTGTTCAATTTCAGGCAAATTTCTGGCACCACCTAAATCAGCAAATTGTACCATTTCCATGCCTTTCAGCCCACAGGGGTTAATGCGTTGAAAAGGTTCCAGGTCCATATTGACATTCAATGCCAGGCCATGGAAAGAACATCCTTTACGAATTCTAAGTCCCAGGGAACATAACTTTTTAGCTTCAACATACACACCCGGTGCATCACTTCTCGGGGCAGCTTTAATGTTATACTCTGCAGCCAGATCAACGATAGACTGTTCAATCGCACTCACCAGTTGACGCACTCCAATTTTCTTTCTCTTCAGATTTATCATCAGGTAAACCACCTGCTGACCGGGGCCATGATAAGTCACCTGACCACCTCTATCCACCTGAACCACCGGAATATCGCCGGGAAACAACAGATGCTCTGCTTTACCTGCCTGTCCCTGAGTAAAAACTGGGTCATGCTCTACAAACCAGATTTCATCAGGTGTCTGCTCATCCCGATGTTCAGTAAAATTTTTCATCGCCGACCACACAGGCTCATAGGACCGTTTTTTCAGATGACGCACATAAACTGTGTGGTTTAAATCCATAACAAATATTTTCTCAATAAGGTGACCAGATAAAATGGGTAAGTAATTAAACCTGACAAATTAATCTTGCAGTAGCTGGCAAATTTCCTGCCTTTGAGTTAATGCCATGATCAATACAAGATCCCCTGGTTCAATTTGCTGTAGTATAAATTGTGTGCCCGCTAGCGGGCAATCAACTATTTTGATTTTTTGCTGGGGTAATCCGCGTAGCTGGGCTTCATTGGCGATAATTTCAGGTACCTCACCGGCTTCTCGTCCACGGAGGTATGGTTCTATTTCAGCGATAATGAATAAGTCCGGCTGCATTTTTAAGGCGGCATCGGTCATCTGTCTAATGGCATGATCCGAACGATCACCAGCTGCACTTAGTAATAGGATTTTACGCTTTGCCGGCATATTTTTTACGGTATCGGCCATGGCCTTCATACTGTGAGTATTATGGGCAAAATCGACAATCACTTTTGCACCTCGATATTCAAATTTATTTCCACGACCGGGATTATCTCTCAAATTACTGTGGAAGCTTATTAGTGCTTTGCGAATCGAATCCCAGTCAACCTTCAAAGCACGAGCCAAAGCAATAGCACCCAGAGCATTTTGAATGTTATGTATTGCTGCGCCTGAAAAGGTAATAGGTACCTGATTAATTTCTATCACTTCTAATACGGTTTCAGCATCCTGATAAACCATTTTTTCCTGGTAGACAAAGCAGGCACTCCCCCCATTATTAAGATGCTGCTTTACAATGGGATTATTTTTTTTCATAGAGAACCAGACAATGGTCTTATTTAAAACATGTGGTAAAAGTTTACTCACTTTCACCAATTGCGCATCATCTGCATTTAAAATTAAAGGCCCATGGGTTAATGCTTTAGCCACAATAGATTTAGCCCGGGTTAAATCATGTAGATTATTAATGCCATACTGCCCCAGATGATCTTCAGCAATATTGGTTATCAAAGCAGCATCAGCATGGGGAATAGCCAGGCCCCGCCTTAACAGGCCGCCTCGGGCAACTTCAAGTAATGCCACTTCTGTATCAGGATGTTTTAATAAAGATCTTGCCCCCATGGGCCCGGAATAATCCCCTTCATCCAATACCTGGTTACCCACTTTAATAAAATCGGTGGAGGTAATTCCACAACACTTTCCCGATAAATTGACCATTTCAGCAATTAATCGAACACTGGTGGATTTACCGTTGGTGCCGGTAATCATAGCGACCGGTATGCGATTAAACTTGCGCCAGTTCAGGTCATCGGGTTCAGGCAAACTATCGACCCGCCAGGTTTGTGAACTGGCTCCATAACCCAGCGTGATTTCCTCATCATCCACTAGTATTGGAACGTCTTCAGCTTCCGCTCTGGCAACCAGTGCCAGCAGTTCAGGATGAGATTCTTGAGCGATGGCAGTGTTTAACAGTTCAACAATGGTATCTAATGATTCGGGCAGTGGCATATGCTCTAACTTTGCGCAGCACAATTTCCAGGCGGCTTCATTAATTTCTGTAGCTGCGTACAAACCATCCAGTGGAGCACTGATAACAAAACTAATGCCGTCATCAAAAATACGATAGTCGGTTTTCTGTTCTTCCCAGCCCACGGCCTGCAACAGGATGTTGACCTGTTTCTGCCAGTGTTCCACAACCCGTTGTTTATCAATACCACTGACAAAAACATCCATGATGGCACCAGGGTAATCCCAGATAAAACTTTTACCGGTAAGTCTTCGGCTATCATCTAAGGTTAAATTCATCATAATTTTCAGTCAGTCTTTTAATCACTGTCTTCTGAAAATTCAGCCACTACACGTACACCCCGTTCATCTTTGACTATTTTCATCCCCTTTTCCAGTTCAAAGGAATCTGCCTGCGAGTTGGCTTCATCCTGGCTATCCAGCATGGAAACTACAGTGGGATTCTGCTTATCATTTTGTGCTTTAGCCTGTGATGTGTGGGTATCAAAATTTATAATCTGTTTCCAGCTTCTAACAATGGCATCACCGAATATCATCACCAGATCATCAGCCTCAGCCAGCGACAATGCCTTGTTCACAGCTTCTTCTTCACTGGGGATGATAAGAATATTATCTTTGGCTATACCCTTTTTCAGCAACTCTTTCGCCATGATTTGAGGCACTTCATCAACCCCCCGTCCCCGACGATTATCATCTGCCTTACAAATATAAATATCAAAATGTCCAGCCGCTGCATCTGCAATGGCCTTCAGATCCTCATCACGACGATCACCCGGCCCTGCAATTACCACGATACGTTTGCCATTGATTTCGAGGCTACTGGCTAATTTACTCAGTAAGCGCACCCCATCCGGATTATGTGCATAATCCAGAATCACCCGGAAAGGATGTTCATCATAGACATTCATTCTCCCCGGTGCCTGGAAGAAAGTGGTATTAAAGGTACGCAGACCCTGACGAATATCTTCCAGTGTTTTCCCCAGACTATAGGCAAGTGCCGTGGCAAACATGGCATTTTGTACATTGTGGGTGGCCTTACCTTCCAGTGTAGCCGGAATCAAATGTGACCAGAGCAAAGGGATATGTGCGGCATTATCATAAATGGTAATCATGTCGCCATTGATGCCTTTTTCCAGCACTACCGCGCGACCACCGGAACGAACATGTTCTCGCACCAGGCTATGGCCGGGGTTCAAGGTCACATAACAGATATGGTCTGCTGTAGTATGTTCGGCCATTTTAAGACAAAGCGGATCGTCGGCGTTCAATACCGCGGTATCTTTAGCTACTTCCACTACAATGCGTTTCACTTCGGCCAGTTGCTCCAGGGTATTAATACCCCGCATGCCCAGGTGATCACTCTGGATATTAAGCACTGCGCCCACATCACATTGTCGGTAGCCCAGACCGGAACGTAAAATTCCGCCCCGAGCCGTTTCCAGAACGGCCATATCCACTTTAGGATCACGTAGCACAATTTGTGATGATACCGGGCCGGTCATATCGCCTTTGACCGAGAGTTCTCCATCAACATAAACCCCGTCTGTTGATGTCATCCCCACCACATGACCGGAGGATTTTAAAATGTGCGATAACATCCGCGAAGTGGTAGTTTTTCCATTGGTGCCAGTAATTCCGGCAATGGGAATTCGAGAAGGCGAACCGGGTGGAAAAAGCATATCCATGACCTTACCGGAAACGTCTCTGGGTTTGCCTTCACTGGGTGAAACATGCATGCGGAATCCAGGGGCCGCATTGATCTCCACAATACCACCGCCTACTTCTTTATAAGACTGGGTGATATCCGAGGTTAAAAAATCCACACCACCCACATCCAGCCCAACAGCATTTACCGCTCGTTCAGCCATCACTTTGTTATCGGGGTGCACCAGATCGGTCATATCAATTGCGGTGCCACCAGTGGATAAATTGGCGGTTGAACGAAGATAAAATATTTCATCCTTTTTCAATACGGTATTTTCATCGTGGCCCGCCTCAGATAATAACCGTAATGCCTGATTATCCAGTTCCAGCTGAGTTAATACCTTTTCATGGCCAACGCCCCGCAGTGGGTCCTGATTAACAATATCCACCAGTTCTTTAATGGTACTTTTGCCATCGCCTACCACATGCCCGGGAACGCGTTTGGCCACCGCAACCAATTCCCCATTGACCACCAGCATACGATGATCCAGCCCGGTGAGATAAGATTCCACCAACACAGCTCGACTGGTGCCATGTTTTCGGGCAAATTCAAACGCTGTTTTCACCTGGTCTTCATTCATCAGGTTTATTGAAACACCACGCCCATGATTAGCATTAAGGGGCTTTAAAACTACCGGGTAACCAATCCGTTTTGCCGCGCGGACAGCCCGAGATTCAGAGTAAACCATGTATTGTCTCGGAACGGGTAAACCCAGATCGCTAAGCAGATTATGGGTATCTTCCTTATCACAGGAAATTTCCACCGCAATGTGTTTGGTCTGGCTGGTGATGGTCGCCTGAATACGTTGCTGGTATTTTCCATGGCC
>DRNA01000492.1 GCA_011322365.1 Aeromonadales bacterium
ATGGCTATGCCACTGAACTGGCCGGAACAGGCTTTGATAATAACCAGAAGGCCGAGGACAAATTTGCTGAACTGATCCCTCAGGTAACTCAGAAGCTGAAAAACAATGAGCTGTTTCTGCCCTTTAAAAATGCCGTTATTTTAGATGAGTTTCAGGACATTAATGAAGATGCCTTTGAGTTTGTTTATGAATTATACCGGCAGTTTTCAGAGATGAAGGGTCAGGAACGCGCCAGGGATGTGCGTATGATTGCCGTGGGTGACGATGATCAATGCATTATGGAAATGACCAATGGCGCCAGTATTAATTATATGAAACGCTTTGTTGAGCAATTTAAAAAAGAGGATGACAAGGCGGCAGAAGGAAACGTTAAAAGAAAGTGGTATAAGCTGGGACTTAATTTCCGCAGTAAAAGTAAAATTGTACAATGCAATAATCAATTCGCTTCAGAAATCAGAGAAAGAATTGACGAATATAAGGTCATCAGACCTTATAGTAATCAGCCGGGTGAAGTCTTCCTGCATTATTATCAGACTCCAGATTTTTTAACCGCTTTATTACCTTTTATCCAGAAAAGTGATCAGAAAACCATCGCCCTGCTCAGCCATGAAAATGAACAAGTTCTGGATATCTATTCCATATTAAAAGAAGATCCGACCCTGGATGTTTCCTACCTGTTAAAAAATGAAGGTTTTCATCTGTATATGATGGATGAAATCAGTGCTTTTAGTCATTTTCTTGAAACCAATCTGGATGAAAATGATAAAATAATCAGTCAGACCCTGTTTGATAATGCCAAAGCTTATCTTATTGGAGAATACGCTGATTCCTCCAAACTCAATATTGCCTTAAAACATATCCATGATTTTGAAGAAAATCATGATTTACTTACCCTGTCTTTCTGGAATAATTACACTTGGGAAACCTTTGCCGGCAGTTTCAGCGACACACCCAGTAAAATAATCGTATCCACCATTCATCGTTCCAAGGGCAAGGAGTTTGATGAAGTGCATGTCATTCTGCAACATGAACACCATCAGAATCATTCAGACTATTTTAAACGACTTTATTATGTGGCACTTTCCAGAGCAAAAACCTTGCTGCACATACACTCTTATCCCAGGCAGTCTTTTAAAACTCTGGAAAGCCTGGATATCAGCGTAAAGGAAAATCCTGAGAAACATTTTCCACCACTAAAAAAACGGCTTCTAATCATGCAGCTAGACGATGCATATCTGAGCTATTTATCAAGAAGTACGCACAGTCAGCACTATGTTTCAAACCACAAAATTATGGCAGGCGCTGCTGTTCAACTGCAGATGGATAATAACGGCAATGGCTATAATATTCTGCATAACAATACCGTAATTGGCAGAACATCAAAAAAGTTTACGAAATTGCTTAAACAGTCAATTTCCAGAGGTTATGCAATTAATGATTCTGAAATTGAATATGTAGCAAAATGGTTCTGTAAAGAGACCGAGAAGTTTAATGATATTTTTCTGTGCCGAATTAGCCTTGTTAAAGGCCAGGGTTAGAGTATCTGGACTGGATTTGGCATGTTTAATTTGTGCGCCTGTTAATTTCATTGTAAGCGCTTAACCAGGTGTACGGAAATATTAGACCACATCATACTTTTAAGCATGTGTTTGCGGTGGTTTGATCAAAGACTCTGCAGGAATACCTAAGCCCTCGTGCAGTTTCCAGATCATCTTTAACGTGAGCGAGCGTTTATGGCTGAGAATTTCATAGACTCTATTGCTTTTACCTATCATTGGCTCAAGATCTTTTACTTTTAATCCTTTGCGCTCCATCTCGAATTTGATGGCTTCAACAGGATCAGGCAAATCAAAGGGGAAATGCCTGGCTTCATAAGCATCGATAAGTGTGGCCATGACATCCAGCTTTTCACCTTCAGGTGTGTCAGGGCTAGCCATCATTAGGCTTTCAATTTCTTTTAATGCCGCTCGGTAGTCGGCATCAGTTTTAATAGGTTTGATGTCCATAATTTTCCTCCGGCAATTAAATAGTTTGTACATTAATTTTGTCGTATTGCGCATGGGTGCCGATAAATCGGATGTAGACCACACGATAGGCATAGTTGATCCACACGACCAGTCGGTACTTATTGCCCGCAATATTGAAAACCACACGCCCATC
>DRNA01000493.1 GCA_011322365.1 Aeromonadales bacterium
GAGAGATGCCGCCAATTTATCCACAACACCATTGACAAATTTGTGCCCATCGGTACCACCAAAGGTTTTCGCCAGCTCAACGGCTTCGTTAATAACAACTTTATATGGCACATCATGACAATGCTTTAATTCATAAGTTGCGATTCTTAAAATAGCGCGCTCAACAGGATCTACTTCATTGATAGCTCTCGTCATCTGAGGCTGGATTAGAGCATCTAATTCCTCAAGTGTTCTGGGAACACTGTGTAAAAGTTCAGCAAAATAATCCATATCCACCTTGCTGGTTTCATTATCTTCTTCAAACTGCAGTTCTATGCTTTTGGGCTCATTCTCTGAAAGCTGCCATTGATATAAAGCCTGAACGGCCAGTCGTCTGGCTTTTCTTCGTGCTGAAGGTTTTATTTTAACCTGTTTCTGATTCATATCGCGCGCTCACAGAGTTTCCAATAGATTAACCATTTCCAGGGCAGATAAGGCTGCTTCTGCACCTTTGTTTCCCGCTTTTGTTCCCGCTCTTTCAATGGCCTGCTCAATACTGTCTACGGTTAATACACCAAAAGCAACTGGAATACCACTTTCCATGCTCACCTGAGCCAACCCTTTAACACAGCAACCTGCAACGTATTCAAAATGGGGGGTACCACCTCGAATAACAGCACCTAGAGCAATCACCGCCTGATATTTTCCAGCCGATGCCAGTTTTTTAGCTACCAGTGGCATTTCAAATGCACCGGGAACTTTTATGACATCTATATGGGATTCATCTATACCATGACGAATAAGCACATCCTGTGCTCCTGAGAGCAGGTGGTCCACAATAAAACTGTTAAACCGAGAAACCAGCACCGCATAGCGAGCCTTATTTGCCGATAATGTACCTTCATAAATTGTCATGACTTGTCCTCATTCACTACATATTCAACTACTTCAAGATTAAAACCTGCCAGCGCATAATAATGCTTTTCTTCACTCATTAAACGCATTTTGGTCACACCTAATTCATGCAAAATCTGTGAGCCGATACCCACAGTTCGGGCACCGGGCGCCTGTTTTTCAACCAACCCCTGTTCTCCCTCATCCTGCTGCTGAAATTCTTTGATCTTCATTTCCAGCGTCTGGGAAGTTTCTCTTCCTGATAATAACAGTAAAACTCCTACCCCTTCACTGGCGATCCGCTCCAAAGCCCGATCTAAAGCCCAGCTCCGCTTACCTGCACGCTCACCAAATAAGGTATCAGTGAGTGTATTTTCCATATGCACCCTGACCAGAATGGCCTGTTCTGATGTAATTTCTCCCTTTATCAAGGCAAAATGTAATTGCTCATGGATGCTGTCCTTAAAACAGAATAATTCAAAATCACCAAAGGGCGTAGGCCAATGACAGTGATTTAACAAAGCCACGGTTTTCTCATTAGCGCTTCGATATTCAATCAAATCAGCAATGGTGCCTATTTTAATCTTATGTAGCCGGGCAAACTGTTCCAGCTGTGGTCGGCGGGCCATAGTACCGTCTTCATTTAAAATTTCAACTATCACTGCTGCCGGGCTCAAATCGGCAAGTCGAGCCAGATCACACCCGGCTTCGGTATGACCGGCTCGGGTCAGCACACCACCAGGCTGTGCCATGATAGGGAAAATATGCCCCGGTTGCACTAAATCTTCTGGTTTTGCATCATCAGCAACGGCTACCTGTACCGTTCGAGCTCGATCCGCAGCTGAAATACCTGTGGTTACACCCGTCGCAGCTTCAATGGATAAGGTGAAGTTTGTAGAAAACCGGGCTCCATTTTTATGCACCATCAAAGGTAAACGTAACTGTTCACAACGTTCCTGAGTCAAAGTCAGACAGATAAGGCCGCGTCCATAGCGCGCCATAAAATTAATATCTTCTGCAGTGACTTTACTGGCAGCAATAATCAGATCACCTTCATTTTCACGGTCTTCATCGTCCATCAAAATAACCATTTTGCCCCGGGCAATATCGTCAATAATTTCTTTAGCTGAATTCAATGTTGAAGTATGACTTTTATTCATGAGGTTTTAAATCCTGCCTGCTCCAGGAAAGCCCTGTCAACAGTTGTTCCAGTTTGAACTCTATCGGTTTGATTTCTCATTAATTGTTCCAGATAGCGGGCAATCAGATCCACTTCCAGATTCACTTCTGTTCCTGGCTGATAATCGGACATAATCGTTTGTGTCATGGTATGGGGTATGATGGTTAAACGAAATAAATCACCCACCCACTCATTAACGGTTAAACTGATCCCATCGATACATACCGAGCCCTTTTCAGCTATATAATGATGCAGGCACAGAGGAGCTTTCAGGTAAAATTGCCAGGCATTACCACTTTGCTCTATTCGACAAATTTCTGCCACACCATCCACATGCCCACTCACCAGGTGCCCACCAAGCCGGGTTGTAGGTAACATGGCTTTTTCAAGGTTAACTCGTTGCTGTTGATTCGATTGCTGCTCATAGTGCTTCAGGCTTGAACGTTGCAGTGTCTCATTAGAAATATCAACAGAAAATTGTTTCTCAGCCAGATCAACAACAGTTAAACAGACGCCATTGACCGCAATGCTATCACCTCTGTTAACATCACTGAAATCCAGTTGTTCACTCTGAACCGTCATGCGAGCCCCGGCTGGCTTTGTATCGATATTAATCACTTTACCCGTAGCTTCTATCAGTCCGGTAAACATATTACACTCCCGAAACTAAAGTATTCTCTTTAGTTTCATTGCTATTACTTGTATCACTGGCTTTTATGGTTAATTTAATATCTCGACCAACCGCTCTGACTTGCTGAAATCTGACATTGATAATTTCTGCCATTTGTTCAAACTCGGGTAAATTGAAAAGCCCCTTACCTTTATGACCGAGGACCTTTGGTGCCATATAGATCTGTATTTCATCAAACAGATTTTGTGCTATCAATGCACCACTGAGGCCAGCCCCTGCTTCCACCATCAATTCATTTACCTGCCATTTGCTCGCCAACTGTTGCAGAACAAAATCCAGATCCACATGATCTCCGCTTGCATCACTTATTGTTGGTGCCAATAGTACCTCAATATCATGTTGCGCCACCGCCTTTACAAACTGCGCTGCTGTCTTTGCTCCCCGGGGCAATACGATGATAGATTTTCCCGGTTGTTTAAAAATCTGAAAATCAGCATTTAAGCGCTGTTGGCCATCAATAATCACTCTAACAGGCTGACGAGTTGGTATCGAAATTAAAGAATGGGCATAGCCTAAATCATCTGCTCTTACTGTCATGCGAGGATCATCACCCTGCACCGTACCACTTCCTGTCAAAATCGCACACACCTGCGCACGTAATCGTTGAACTTCCTGCCGGGATTCAGGCGAACTAATCCACTGACTCACGCCGTTAGAAAGTGCCGTTCTGCCATCGAGACTCATCGCCAGCTTGATAACCACCCAGGGTCGTTGCCGCGTCATTCTGCTGACAAATCCCTGATTTAACTTTTCAGCCTCCTGCTTTAATAACCCTGTAACCACTTCAATTCCAGCATCTTCTAATTTTTTAATCCCTTTACCCGAGACTTTGGGATTCGGATCAACCATGGCTATGGTGACTTTTCTGATGCCAGCTTTTATCAACGCATCGGCACAGGGAGCCGTGTGCCCGAAGTGGGCGCAGGGCTCTAAAGTGACGTAGCAATGACTATTTTCAGCAGACGCCAGTCCTCGTACACTGACATCCTCTATCGCCAGGACTTCTGCATGTTTATCGCCTGCACGCTGGTGCCAGCCTTCACCAATAATCTGGTTATTTTTCACTAAAACAGCACCCACTCGAGGATTCGGCGAGGTACCAAAAAGGCCTCTTTTAGCCAGTTCAAGCGCTCGTGCCATAAACTGACTATCCTGCAAAATTAAGGGTTTTGTGGCAGACATGGGACTTATTCAGATTGTTCCAGAGCGTCAATTTCCTTACGAAAGGCTTCAACATCCTTAAAATCACGATAAACGGAGGCAAAACGAACATAAGCAACCTTATCCAGTTTGCGCAGTTCTTTCATCACCCATTCACCCAATAATGTGGATTCAACTTCCCGTTCACCCGTTGCACGCAACGAAGATTTGATGCCATTAAGTGCTTCTTCCACTTTTTCAATAGATACCGGACGCTTTTCTATAGCTCGCATGATGCCCATGCGTAATTTTTCTTCATCAAAAGGTTGACGAGAACCATCGGCTTTAATAATCCGCGGCATCACCAGTTCTGCGGATTCAAAGGTGGTAAAGCGCTCTCCGCATTCAGCACATTCACGGCGGCGCCTGATCTGATCACCTCCGGTGACTAACCGAGAATCAATCACTTTAGTATCCTGTGCCGGGCAAAATGGGCAATGCATAACTGTATCCTTAAATTAACCTACTGGCTTTAATTCCGATTAATCGGTATAAACGGGAAATTTGGCCGTGAGTGCAATAACATTTTCCCGGACTCTATCCGCAACTTCTGTATTATCAATATCGTCAAGGATATCACAGATCCAGCCAGCCAACGCCTCAACCTCAGCTTCTTTAAATCCACGGCTGGTCACTGCTGGCGTTCCCAGACGTAAACCACTGGTCACAAAAGGCGATCGTGTCTCATTGGGAACGGTGTTCTTATTTACGGTGATAAAAACCTCACCCAGGGCAGCATCGGCGGCCTTGCCAGTGATGCCTTTATCGGTTAAGTCCACCAGAAACAGATGATTTTTGGTTCCACCCGAAACAATGGCGTAACCTCGAGACTGCATCACCTCGACCATGGCTTTGGCGTTTGTCATCACCTGCTGTTGATAGTCGATAAAATCTGCTTGTAGCGCTTCCTTAAAAGCGATAGCTTTGGCTGCAATAACATGCATGAGTGGTCCGCCCTGTCCACCGGGGAAAACAGCAGAATTAAACTTTTTCTCAAGCTCCGGGTTAGCTTTTGCCAGAATAATACCGCCTCTGGGGCCACGTAAGGTTTTATGTGTGGTAGAAGTCACTACATCAGCATAAGGCAATGGGTTCGGGTAAAGACCAGCCGCCACCAGGCCGGCAACGTGAGCCATATCCACCATCAGATAAGCACCAGTTTTATCCGCTATTTCTCGAAATTTTGCCCAGTCTACTACACCGGAAAAAGCCGAAAAACCTGCCAGAATCATGCGTGGTTTATGTTCAAAAGCTAATGCTTCTACCTGCGCATAGTCAATATCACCTTCCGGGGTCAAACCATATTGTACCGAATGATACAACTTCCCGGAAAAATTAACCGGACTACCGTGGGTAAGGTGGCCGCCTTCATTCAGATTCATACCTAAGACCGTTTCACCGGGCTTTAGTAAGGCCATATAAGCTGCGGCATTCGCCTGTGAACCTGAATGAGGCTGTACATTGGCATAATCCGCTCCAAATAATTTTTTCACTCGCTCAATAGCCAGCTGTTCAGCCACATCAACGTATTCACAGCCCCCATAATAACGCTTGTGTGGGTAGCCTTCAGCATACTTGTTGGTCAAGGCAGAGCCCTGCATCGCCATCACTTTTTTACTGGTGTAATTTTCAGAAGCAATAAGTTCAATATGCGCTTCCTGACGTCGAACTTCATCTTCCGCAGCCTGAAACAGCTCCGGATCAAAATCTTTGATAGAGGCATAAGCCTGATTTAAATTCATGAAAGGGCCCTGATTAAAAAATGACTCAAAAAACAGGGGGCATTATACCCTTGTAAACTTGATTAATGCAGGTTTTTTACAGGATTTGAGAGCTTCAACTGATCTTTTTTATATTGCTGAACGTGCAATACCATTCAGTGCACCACTCACTTTCGTTATAATTTTTTCACAGGCAGAGAGACCGTGACGTTTATCCAGATATTGAGGGGTATTATAGGTGATCCATACCTGGCCTTTTTTATCTTCACTTACCAGATATTTCTGAGGTAAGTCAATGGCAACAGATTGAGCACATGCCATTAATTTAGAGCCAATTTTAGGATTACCAAAAATAATAAGTTGTGTCGGTCTTAAAGATAACCCCACTTTTTTTGCATTGGCTGCATGGTCAATAGTCGTAAAAATAGTCATACCTTTTTTATTAAGGGTAGCTTTTAACAGGCTAACCGTTTTATCCACTGAATTCTGACTTTTTATACTCACCAGGCCATTATTTATTGAACTAGTTGATGCACAGGCTGTTAAGCTGATAAAAAACAAACTCAATAACAAAGTTGATAAGAAAGTGGTTTTCATGGTGTAGTCTCCGTTAAATGACTGGGGAATTTTGAATCTTTATATTGATACCCATAATCATTGAAGATGGGTATCTACTAAATCCAGATCGTCTAATATCAGCAATAACCGCATTTTATCGTCCCTGGCAATTGTTTGCCAATGAACATCTCTGATTGCACCTTCAAGCGCATAGAGTAGATTGAGGTTTTTATGTTTTGTTTCATGCTCGATAACTTTTTGATAACAGCCTACAGCACCTAATTCTAACATCTGCTCAACTGTATTGATGCCCGCGACCTGCAATATTTTCTCAGAGGCAGGTCCCAGATTTTTTAGTTCTCTCAATCTTAATGGCTTTTTCATAGTGATATTAACTGCATCAAAAAGTTTAAAGAGTGTACATCGAGTACATGAGCACCGGCTTGAATGAAACCAACGCAGAGTCAGGCAAAAAAGACCCCTTTTAATCGCGAAAATTATTAAACTGTAATGGCACCCCAACCTCAGCACCACGTAAAAGCGCCATAACCGCCTGTAAATCATCCCGTTTTTTACCAGTAACACGCACTTTGTCACCCTGAATAGCCGATTGTACTTTCATTTTTTTCGCTTTAATGAGTTTTACAATTTTTTTGGCGGTTTCCGAATCCAGGCCCTGTTTCACGGTGACTATCATGTAGGTTTGCTTGCCTGAAGGCGTGATATCACCCTTTTCAAGGCAACCTATATCGATTCCCCTTTTGATCATTTTGTTTTGCAGAACATCCAGTATCTGGTTGACCTGGAATTCTGCATCAGCCACTAATTTTATGTTATCGCCTTCCTGCTCAATAGCGAAATCAACCCCTTTAAAGTCAAAACGATTACCCAGTTCACGCTTTGTCTGATCAACGGCATTGCCGAGTTCATGGTTATCTACTTCTGAAACAATATCAAATGAAGGCATAGGCGCTCCTGATGTTAAGAAATGAACAGTGGCTTCATTATATACCCAAAATCATTCAAGATGCAGGTTTCAGAGTTCAAGCAGGATGTCAGAGCAAGGCGCAACTTGAAGCTAATGGTTATTCCCTTAGTGAAAGTTGCAAAGCTTCCGCTCCCAGCTTATTCACAGGGAAGTGATGTATGCCGTTTTTGTAGGAGCAAAAA
>DRNA01000494.1 GCA_011322365.1 Aeromonadales bacterium
CATAGGAATGCAGATAGGCATCCGCAAATAACTGTTTATAACTGGCAAAACAGGCATCCATAGGATTTCTCACCAGGTGAACAATTTTAGCATTGGGTAATGCTTTTAAAATTAACGGTATCATCAGATAGTTCTGGGGTAACTTATCCACAAAATGAGGTGTATCACCCTGCATTCTTTTGCTGGTTTGCAGATACATACCCCCTATTTTTTCTGGTTCAAGGCTCAGCGCAGATTGGAATAATTCAGCGGTAAATCGCTTTGGATTTTGATAATGGCTTAATCGCCTTAGAGCCAAACCAAACTGTTGTAGTTCACCCGCTGAGTGTACTTGCGAATGACTGGTAATAATGCGTTCTATTAAGGTAGTGCCTGTCCGTGGCTGCCCTAAAACAAAAATGGGAGCATTACTCTGATTGCCTGTAGGCCCACTTTTTAACCAGTCCTCGGTAAAATGTGTCTTAAGAAACTCGAACATTTCTATTTCACTGGCTTCATCATATTCAATCGATTCGTGTCTGGCATTAGCTCCTTGCTCAAATGCTGCAAACGCCTGCTCCCACATCTGCATATCTTCATATTCTTTTCCAATGGCGTAATGATAGAAAGCCCTTGCTCTCGGATTATTTTGACGAGCAGGAATCAGCTTGTTCATCTGTTCAATATGGGATTCATCTGTGGCTTTAATTGCCGTTGATAGTGCCCAATGCGCCTGCGGGCTGTCGGGTTGAATTTTGATGACATCTTTGAATATGGTTTGTGATAAATCGGTTTCGCCATGATAAACCAGATTATTGGCCAGATTTAACATAAAAGGAGGGTGATTGGGTTGCAAATTTACCGCTTTGGCAAAAAAAGATTTCGCCAGGGTGTGTTCGCCCATAAGCGACAGCGTATGACCAATCAGGTCCAGCACTATGGGATCCGTAGGACGAATGCGCCGGGTTTCCCGCAATGCTGCATCGGCCAGATTGACCTGACCTTCACTCAGATAAAGCTTAGCCAACTGAGCCCAGGCCGCGGCATGATCATTATCCAGTTTAACCACCGACTGAAATGCACTGAAAGCTGTTTTTCGGTCTTTGGCTTCCAGACCGATGAGGCCAACCAGAAAATGCCCCTGAACTAACTTCGGGTCTATTTTTAATATTTTCTGACAGTAGTTGCCTGCTTTTTCAAAATGCCCTCTGGAGAGTTCTTTAAATCCTTGCTGTAAATACTGTTGTAACTTGATATGGTCAACCGGCTTTGTCATGTTAATTTTCCATAGAAATAAGACCGATCATTGACTAGATAATGCCTTTGTTAGCAAGATCTGTCAGCTGTTCAGTGGTGTAGTTTAATTCTGATTGTAAAATACCTCGAGTATCTTCGCCCAGAGTGGGTGGCGCTTTATGATAATTTACTGCTGTTTCTGAAAATTTAACCGGATTAGCCACCTGTGGAATTGTGCCCAGTTGTTTGTGTTTTAATGAAAAAACCGTATTACGAGCTTCTATTTGAGGATGTTTAAATACTTCGTCAATAGTATTAATGGGGCCACAGGGAATTTCAGCCTCACTTAATCGACTTATCCAGAAATCACAGTTTTTTTGTTCCAGTATATGTTCAAGTATGGGGATGAGTTTTGCCCGATTTTCGATGCGTTTGTTATTACTACGGAATCTATCATCTTCTGCTATCTCAGGAATATGCAGAACCCCACATAATTTTTTAAACTGACGATCATTGCCAACGGCGAGCATCATGGAGGTGTCTTTGCAACTAACCGGTTGATAAGGCGCAATATCAGGATGTATAGAGCCCTGACACTGAGGGATTTTATCTGAAACCAGATATTGCATACTCTGATTAGCTAACCAGCCAACCTGAGTATCGAATAGTGACAGATCAATATACTGCCCCTGCCCTTTTTGCTGACGATAATATAAAGCAGCCAGAATCGCACTCACCGCATACATACCCGTCATAAGATCGGCTACGGCTACCCCCACCTTTTGCGGACTATCATTCGATTCCCCAGTGATACTCATTAAGCCGGCAGAAGCCTGTATCATGGCATCGTAACCCGCCTGACTGGCATAGGGGCCGGTTTGACCAAAGCCGGTGATGGAACAGTAAATCAATTGCTTATTAATCTTTTTCAGGCTTTCATAATCCAGCTGATATTTTTTTAAATTACCGACCTTAAAATTTTCCAGCACAATATCAGCTTTAGCTGCCAGCGCATGAATTATCTGCTGGCCTTCTGCAGTAGTAATATCTATTGTCAGTGAATATTTACCACGATTAGCACAAAGAAAGTACGCCGTAGTATTGCCCTTATATTCTATGCTCTCAACGTCATCTTCCCTACTGTCAAGATCGGCTTGCCTCAACTGTTGCCCCCAATGTCGGGTTTCATCACCGCCAAGGGGATTTTCTATTTTCCAGATATCTGCACCAAAATCAGCCAGCACCTGCGAAGCCCAGGGACCCGCCAGTACACGGCTTAAGTCCAACACTTTAAGCCCCGATAAAGGTCCTGTATTATGATGAGTTTTCAACTGTCCCCCTCAACTGTTCATCTGATAGGTTAACCATTGAGTTCTTTCAGCAACTTTGTCATAAACCGCCCGACCACGATAGTTATTTTCAGCGGTTATCCAGCGCACAAAAGGCCAACCCTCTGATTTTGCCACCTGTTTCAGTTTTTTGAACAAAGCCTGAACACCTCCCCTTCCACGAAATGCTGGTAATACATATAAATCATCAAGAAAACCTGCCTTTGCACCCCGTAATGGTGAAGGCATTTCTCGATAATGCATCATCCCCAAAGCTTCACCTGATTCAGTCTTTGCCATCAAAGCATAGAATGGATAATCTGTAGCAAAAATCCATTCCCAGACTCTGTCCAGTATTTCCGGGGTCATTGGCACTTCATAAAAATCGGCATAAGCTCGGTAAAGCTGTTCCCATGGTAACCTGTCTTCAATTGAAAGGTCGGTAACCTGTATTATCATCTCAACGGCCCTTTATTCTAATTCAATTTATTTTATAACAGACTACCACAATTAGGGTATTTACTTTAGTGGTCAAGTTGATACCGTTTAAAGAACAATTCACTTACTTCTGTCAAAGAGAACTTCATGAAAAACTTCTATTATGCTGCCATTATATTATCCCTATCGGTATTAAGTTGCTGTCATGATCCGGAAACGATACAAACAGCTGATAAAATTTTTTCAAATGGTAAAATTTACACTCTGGATGAGAAAAAGCCCTGGGCTGAAGCTGTAGCCATAAAAGATGGAAAAATCATTTTTGTGGGTGATAACAAATCAGTAACTCAATTTAAAGGAGATAAAACGATTCAGCAGGATTTAAAAGGAAAAATGATGTTACCCGGCTTTATCGATACACATGCACACCCTGTTTCAGGAGGTGCCTATATCAATAGTCTGTCACTGGATACCTATGCCAATCCTCAAATGTGGCTCAAGCAGATCAGTGCTTATGCAAAACAAAACCCAAACTTAAAACTTATCTTTGGTTATGGATTTTTAGCCAGTGCATTTGGCCCTGATGGCCCTGATCGAAAATTACTGGATACAATCATAGCCGAGCGACCGGTATTTCTCATAGACGAAGGCTTCCACGGTGCATGGCTCAATAGCCATGCTTTACAACTTCTCGGTATTACCCATGAAACAGCCGATCCAGTACCCGGTTTCAGCTACTACAAACGTGATAAGAACGGAGAACCTACCGGTTATCTGCTGGAATCAACGGTGGATCTGGCCATGACAAAACTCAATATAATTAACGCTAAAACTGTCACCAGAGGTACTGAAGATGTCATTAAAATAATGAACAGTTATGGCATTACCAGTGTATTCGATGCCGGTGCACTGGATCTGGAATCCATGCAGTTGCAGGTTCTGGATAAACTGGATAAACAGGGGCTATTGACGCTCCACTACCGAGGCTCGCATATGGTCGCCGAGAGTGAAGATAGTAATAATGCCATTGCCCAGACCCTGCAGAAAAAATCACTCTCCAGTAGCAAACCCTGGAAGATAGCCACCTTAAAAATAGTTGATGATGGTACCATCGAAGGAAAAACAGCGGCTATGTTTGAAGATTATCAGGGCGATCCCGGTAACCGAGGGAAAACTATCTTTACGCAACAGCAAATGAATGAATTAATCAGCGAAGCCAGTACTAAAAATCTTGATGTTCATGTACATGCTCTGGGAGAAAGAGCTGTTTTTGAAACTTTAAATGCGATTGAATATGCCAGAAAAATGCATCCCGAGACCAATAGCCGCTTTACTATATGCCATATCCAGGTGATTCAGGACAGCGATATTCAACGATTTGCCGATCTGGATGTTATTGCGCAGAGCACACCGCTCTGGACCTCTTACGATGAATTCGGTAAAGCCTATGTCAGTGACGATCAGTTTCAACGCTATTTCAGGTATAACAGTCTGAGAAAAGCCGGGGTGAAATTGACTTTTGGTAGCGATTTCCCTGCCACTGGCGCAGGTACTTTGGGTATGTCTCCTCTATATAATATGGAAATTGGCCATACCCGGCAATCAGCGGGTGAAGCCAATGCGCCAATTCAACCCAGAAAATCTGAACGCCTGGATCTGGAGGCAATGATCAAAGGTTACACGCTGGATGCGGCCTATCAATTAAACATGGAACACGAAATTGGTTCAATAGAAACGGGAAAGTTAGCCGATTTTGTTATCCTGGATAAAAATCTGTTTCAAGTTGATGAGTATGCTATTCATGAGGTTAAAGTCCTGCAAACCATACTGGGTGGAAAGACAATTTATCAACGTGAAGTTGCTAAATAGAAAAAAGCCGGCTACTTGCAGCCGGCTTTAATAGATAATTCCGGGGATATTATTTTGTTGAAGCTTTAGCCGCAACAACCGTACCGCCCGGTCTTCTGGGGTCAGCCGAACCAAATTGCATACCATTGATCACCTGAATGGATTGTGTGTTACCCAGCGTCCTGCCTTTTTTTATTTTGTAACCCATTTCTCGTAATTTTTCATTGGTATCCTCGCTAATTCCAGGTTCTACGAAAACTACATCGGGTAACCACTGATGATGAAATCGTGGCCACGCTGTAGCGGCAGCAATGTTCATATCGAAGGCCAGAACATTAACAATAGTTTCCATAGTCACCGTTATGATAGTACTTCCGCCAGGAGAACCCGTTGCCAGAAAGGGCTGTCCATCTTTAAATACTAACGTTGGCGTCATAGAACTTAATGGGCGTTTTCCTGGCTGGACGGAATTCGCCTCCCCTCCAACGAGGCCATAACCATTGGGAACGCCCGGCTTGGCTGAAAAATCATCCATTTCATTATTTAACACGATACCCGTACCCGCTACCATATGACCACTGCCATAACTGTAATTTAAGGTATAGGTATTACTCACCATATTACCGTCTTTATCAATCACTGAAAAATGGGTAGTTTGGGGGCTTTCGTAGGGAGTCAGGTTACCCGGCTTCACATCAGTTGATTTTCTGGCCTTACCCAGAGTAATTTGTTCGCTGATATGCTTAGCATAGGCTTTACTGGTGAGCTGTTTTACAGGTATTTTAACAAAATCCGGATCACCCAGATAATAACTTCTATCGGCATAGGCTGAGCGCATAGCCTCTACCATGACCTGAATGGTTTTTGCTCGATTGGCACCCCACTTTGCGAGCGGGAAATTCTCCAATGTATTTAACATCTGTATTAGATGTACCCCGCCAGAGCTCGGTGGCGGCATGGTTACGATAGAATATCCCAGGTAGGTTCCGGTTACCGGCTGACGCTCGGTAGGACGATAATTGCTCAGATCGTCTTTAGTCATTATGCCACCAAAACGCGTTATCGCCCTGATTAATTTATCAGCTACTTCACCCTTGTAAAAACCATCGCGTCCTTTTTTCCGAATCAATTTCAGAGTATGAGCCAGATCCTTGCGAATCAACCTATATCCATGAGGATAAAATCCACCTTTAGCAGGATAAAAAACTTTAGCAAAGCCTGCATCAGCTTTTAGTCTTTTAGCCCTGGCTTTCAAAGACTCTGATAATCCCCATGAGATTGGAAAACCTTCTTCCGCCAGCCTGATGGCAGGGGTGATAACCTCTGACAAGGTAAGTTTTCCGTATTTTTTCTGAGCATAAATAAGGCCTGCAACCGTACCGGGAACAGCTGTACTTTTGCCGGAGTATCGCAGCATATTTTGATCAACCTGACCATCAACAATATACATATCACGATGGGCTTTGCCCGGAGCTGTTTCACGATAATCAATAGCCGTATTTTTTTGATGTTTTGCATCATGAATCATCATAAATCCACCTCCAGCTAAATTACCCGCCTTAGGCAGTGTAACCGACAGAGCAAAACCTATAGCCACAGCCGCATCAACCGCATTGCCCCCTTTTTCCAAAATTTGTGCGCCTATCTGACTGGCAAATTTTTCCTCACTTGAAACCATACCCGCCGTAGCCGGCATGGGGTGGAAGGGCCACTTGAAATCTATGATTGGTGTCGAAGCAGATGTCGCTGCTATGGATAAATTAAAGGTAAATAGAAGGATTAGAAGCTTTGTTTTTTTCAATTTCTGACTCTCTTAGCTATTGTTATCGGGTTCATTAGATGATGTTTTGATATCAAACAACTCTTTTTCAAATATTTCACCAAAGTTGGAGATACCCTGTTCTACAAATACCCTGTTATTATGCTTTTGTCTAGCACTTATTATTAACCAGCCGTCACCATAAGTTTCCGACCACCAGTTTGCAGCGGATTCTGTCAGCTCGATTAATTTAGGCCAGTCGACCTCAAGGGTTTCGGTTTCCACAAATGGAAATCTTAATGCAGCAATAGAACAGGTCATGGCTATCTGTTCACTTGATGAAGGACCAAATTCACCTTGACGAAGAATAGTACACAGTTTTTCACACAGGGCCTGTAATGTCTGATCTTTATCAGCACGTGCATAAAGCAGAAAGCTATCCTGATTCCAACGCACCAACTCATCAGCCGCTCCACTAATATTCTTCATTTCTGCAGCTATCTGAATAATGATTTGATTAAGTAAAAACTGACCACCCTGCAGGCGTAATTTTTCAAAACCATCCAGTTTAATAATAAGGAACTGTAGTTGAGGTATATGTTGAGGTATATACTGTGGGATATGCTTTTGAGGTAACTGTCCGTTGTCTGATGATTCCGGTAGCATGGTTGTTAATTGCCGGATAGCATTGTCTATAGAATACTTAATAAAATCACGAGTATGCAAACCTGTTTGTTTATCTACCAGGTGTAAATCATGTAATTGGCGCTCAAGCAAATCTTTATCTTTAAAAACCGATGAAAGTTCATCTAACAACTGACTATTTTCACTTTTATGTTCATTATTTCGCTTCCTGAAATAGGCAATTTCATCAGTTAATCGGATTTGTTCATTTATTAAGGATAGTTTTTGTTCTATCCATTTCTGATATTGCCATCGAATAAAAAACATCACCAGAGCTGCTACGGCAATTGAAATAATCCAGAAAAAATAATCTGCCAGAGTCGTTGATGAATTAACTTGAAATGAGATCTGCGCTGAATTCAAAATATTACTTTTACCTGCCACCCTGGATTGTAACTCAACATGATAAAGTCCTGGCGTCAGGTCAAACAAATTAAAAAAACGTTCAACTGTCCAGGGTGACCACCGGTCAGAAATCTCCGGAATTCTCATCCTTAATTCAATGTTTTCGGCATTGGCCAAATCAACCACATCAAATTTTAGCTGAATATATTTTGAATTGTCATCAAAGGTTATCGGTATGGCACTGTCAGTTTTTTCAACTTTTTTACCATCTACTATAAATTTAGAATTAACAATAGAAGATGCGGGATAATTAATGGTTAATTTTTCAGGTTCAATAACATTCAGACCATTAACACCTCCAAAATATAACCAACCCTTACTATCTATTGCTCCAGCATTTGAATTAAATTCCACACCTTGCAAACCATATTTTTGTGGGATGATGTTCACCTCTTCAGAAGTTGGATCCAGTTGGTAAAGGCCATTCACTCCACCAAGCCAGATCAATCCTTTTTTATCAGCTACTACGATAAAAAAGGATTGACCTTTAAGTAAATCAATATTATTGTAATTTTGAACAACCCACTTATGTTCAATATAACTAATCCTGTCTACACCTGAAGCTGTTGCCACCCAGATATTTCCAAACTTATCTTCTACAATATCATTCGCTTCATTATGTGAAAGTGGCAATGGCGCTTCATGTGAATTAAACCAGGCGAAATAATTGAGATCATGGTCCAGTACAACAACACCCGCATCTGTTGCAATCCAGTAGTAACCGTCACTAGCTTCCAACACCTTGGAAATCCTCAAGGATAATTTTTTAAATTTATCGGGAAAAGCATCCATCAATGAAATCAATTTATTTGTTGACTCTTCATAAAGAAAAAGCCCTTTAAAGGTGGACAAAAACACTCTTCCCCTGGAATCTTCAAAAACGCGCACAACAGTAAAATTTGAACCAGAAATATTTCTGATTTGTAGATGTTGCCAGCCTTTGTTTCTATCCTTGATAAACACTCCTTCATATAGCGTAGATAACCATAGCCTGTCACTCTTATCAACATATACACTAGTCACGTCATTTGATTGTAACCCTTTGACTTTGGATGTATCAATATGCTGTAAAATTTTTCCGGCACTATTGAGTTGATAGACTCCAGCCGAACGCGTAGACACCCATAAGTTTTCTTTAGCATCAAAGGCTATGTCGGTAACATCGGCTTTCCAGAACAGGGTATTTCTGGAATATTCAGATAGTTGAAACGGGTTAAGGTAATAATGAATATATTGAGACTTAGGATCCCACATGCTAAGACCTGCACCAAATGTACCTATCCAGACCAGTGAATTACGGTCAACAAATATATTATTCAGGGTATTAATTTGCAGCGTATTCTTCAATAAAGGGTTGGCTATGAAATTCTTCCAGTTTTTAGCTGATTTATCCCTGACCCACAAACCATGACTGGATGGAATCCAATATTTTCCGTTACCGCTATAAAGTTTTTGAAAAGAAACATTCTGCTTGATTTTTAAGACACCTTCCCGAATAAACTGTTTTTTTTCCGGGTAATATTTCAGCATATCATCGTCACAGGATATCCATACCACTTTATCTACAAAACTCAAGTCCAGGCAGTTTGAGAGATCTCTTGATATCATTTCATATCTCTTTAAAGTGTTACCCTGAACATCATCTATATTAAATGTGATCAAGCCATCATTCTTTAACAACCAGATATTTCCAGCCTCATCTGTGCCAAAAAAAATAGCTCCATTTTTAAGTGAAAATGGGAGGTCAATCTTCTTTTTTATCATGGTGACTGTATTAAACAGAAACAATTCATTTGTAGGACGCAACCAGATAAAATCCCCTCTGGCTTTGGCTAGTTGAAAAGGTCCAAATTGTTTCCCTGGGGGAAATAAATTTTCAGGCGTATGAAAACGACCTTTTACCGTGTCAAAATAACTAAGACCATTATTGGATGCAATCCATAACTTATGATGTCCATCATAATAAAGCGAAGTTAATGTTTGATAAGGAAGAGAGTTTTTATCATCAGGGTCATGGTTAAACACTGTAAAATTGAGGCCGTCAAATCGATTTAACCCGGAGCCAGTAGCTATCCAGAGATAACCCTGATCATCCTGAGCAATACTTGTAACCACACTTTGTGAAAGTCCCTGTTCGGAAAAATAATTCACCACTCTGAAATTGTTTTCAAACAAAGGCATTTCTTTAGTCGTTTTTGAAAAAGATAAAGCAGTGCCACTAAGACAAAAAAATAACATTAAAAAAATTTTTTTCATATAAAATCCATTTACATCCTGAGCAGTTGATTAATACCTTCAGACATCTGACTTAAAACGAATGGGAGAAGCCAGATGACCTTTTACACCTTCAATATTTTCATAGTATTCTGCGATGAGGCGCATATCATTTTCACAATTTCCCGACAAATTTAAGGTTGGACCAAAACCGATACGTTTGTTTTTACCATCGATAAAAACAAGCACTAAGGGTACCTTTGCTGAAACCGCAATATGATAAAAACCTGAACGCCAGCAATCGGTTAAAGATCGGGTGCCTTCAGGTGCCAGGGCCAACCAGAAACGAGCCGATTCTCTAAAGCGTTTTACTTTGTCGGCAACTGCATTTGAAGCTTGTGTTCGAACAACAGATTGACCTCCGAAAAGTTTGAAGAACCAGCCATTATACCAGCGAAAAAGGCTGTCTTTGCCAAAATAATTTAATTTAATTTTCAATTTTATTTTAAAAAGCATGCCTAAAATAAAATCCCAGTTTGAAGTATGTGGGGCCACAATCAATACACAATGACTTAGTTCCGGTACTGAGCCAACAGTTTGCCAACCAAAAGCACTCAATAACCAACCCGCTATTTTGCTCAACTTACTACTCTTTGTGTTATTGTTATCATGGTTATTCTCATCTCTGAAATTTATTCAGTATTATACAAATCAAGCCCATCTATTGTTTTATCGTAAAACTGTTTTTCTTTTTTAGCTTTATTTTGATCATTCCTTTTTGCCTGTAATATATCCAGATAATGTTGATTAATGTCACCTGTGATATAATTACCATCAAATACACTGGCTTCAAAATTTGTGATTTGCGGATTACCTTCAGTTGCTGAAGCCAGTAAATCATCCAAATCCTGATAAATCAGACCATCGGCACCAATACTTTCACATATTTGATCAACATCACGACCATGTGCAATTAATTCATCTGCCGAAGCCATATCGATACCATAGACATTGGGAAATCTTACCGGTGGTGAGGCACTGGCAAAGTAAACCTTTTTGGCACCGGCTTCACGTGCCATGGCAATAATTTGTTCACTGGTAGTACCTCGTACTATAGAATCATCAACCAGCAAAACGTTTTTGTCTTTAAACTCCATGCCAATGGCATTTAGTTTCTGTCGGACAGACTTTTTTCTCATTTCCTGCCCCGGCATAATAAATGTACGCCCAATATAACGGTTTTTAACAAAACCCTGACGATACTTTATGCTCAGTTTATTGGCCAGTTCTATAGCAGCGGTTGTAGATGTGTCCGGTATCGGTATGACTACATCAATATCATGTTCCGGCCATTCTTTTAAGATACGAGCCGCCAACTTTTCACCCATACGCATCTGTGTACGATAAACGGATATTTTATCTACCATGGAGTCAGGTCTCGCCAGATAGACAAACTCAAAAATACAGGGAGCATAGCGAGTTTCTTCAGCACATTGCCTTGAGTGCACCGTACCATCAAATTCTACATAAATAGCTTCACCCGGGAGTACATCTCGTATTAGTTCAAAACCCAGGGCATCCAGACCTACGGTTTCAGATGCAAACATATATTCTGTACCCTGCTCTGTTTCTTTTTTGCCAAAAACTATCGGTCGAATACCAAAGCGATCCCGAAAGCAAACCATACCATGATCATTAATCATTGAAATAGCAGCATAAGCACCCTGACAACGTTTATGTACGGTTGCCACTGCATCAAAAATATCACCTGCACTTAAACGTTTATTACGGCAACTTTGAAGTTCATGTGCAAATATATTCAGCAAAACCTCTGAATCCGAATTAGTATTAATGTGCCGTCGATCTGACTGAAATAACTCCTTTTTCAGTGCATCAGCATTGGTAAGATTGCCATTATGTGCCAGTACAATACCATAGGGGGAGTTGACATAAATGGGTTGGGCTTCTGCGGAACTGCTGCTTCCTGCAGTTGGATAACGAACATGTCCCATACCACTGAAACCTGTTAAACCCATCATATGGCGGGTCTTAAAAACATCCTTAACCAGACCATTGGATTTTCTCAAGTGGAGTCGATCTCCATCAAAGGTAACAATTCCTGCAGCATCCTGTCCACGGTGCTGGAGTACGGTGAGTGCATCATAAATTCTCTGATTTACCGCTCCAAGACCAACAATACCGACAATACCGCACATACATCAATCCTCTAAACTGGATACAGGTTGGAAATTAACTGGATAAATATTCCAAAACTTATGGTGGATGGAAATTCTAGTGTTTACGAGGATCAAACACAACAATTGAAGCATTTAATTTATTGTTTTTTTTAATTTTCTGCATGATTTTATCTGCCTCAGAACGTTTGATAACAGGTCCAATCAAAACCCTGGAAAGCAATTTTCCCTTACGTTTAACCTTTTCTCTGCCCACAAAAGCATTAAAACCCTGTTTTTTCAAAGTATTGACCATATTGACTGCATTTATTTTATCAGCAAAACTGGCTACCTGAATGATATAAGCATTTTTTAATGCCGTGTGGTCTTTTCTTTGAGGGGGGGGCTGCTTTTTTGTATCAGGCATTTCCTTATCGGCTGTTTTAGTAGTAGACGGGGATTGACGGATATTTTCAGCTAATTGTTGCGCCAGCTTTTCCAGCTTGGCATCATCGGGCCTCGGAGGAATTAATGCTTCATCAAAATATTGTGCCTTTCTCCCATCAAGGATGGCTGGTAAAAATAATACAGCCAGTGCAATTAGCACGGCTGCACCAACCAAACGTTGTTTTAAACCAGAATCAATCAATGTTGAACTCCATTACCATTAAGCTTTAAGCACTCTCAGCTATTCACTGAGGTTATGTAGATAGAATAAGGATATCATGCCTGTAGTTTCATTTTAACCCTGATTCTGTGAGCTTGTACTGGTCAATCGTTTGCTGAAATGATCTGAATGCGGCTTCAACGGTCAAAAAGGAACCAAAAACGATGATTGAACCTTGGTTTTTTGCTTTTGAAATAGCGAGTTTTAGAGCCGATTCAACATCACTCATACATTTTACCTGTTCATTCTGAGGTAATTGTTGTTGGATATATCGGGCTCTTGCGCCTCTTGCAGTCGATAAATCACACAATATCCATTGATAACCTGAACCGGATAATGCCTTTAACGACTGTTTAATGGCTTTATCTTTGAGCATACCACATACCAGGTATATTGGCCCTTTGAATTTTTTAATGCGCCTGGACAGTGATGAAATAGCCTGTTCATTGTGAGAGACATCCACAATAATATGAGGAATAGTGCTGATTTCTTCAAAACGACCTGGCAGCACGATGTTACTGAGCAGATCGCTCAACTGAATTTCGTCCAGATTTATTTGTAAATGTATTGCTGTCGTCAGGGCGCCAGCCAGATTGTTTACATGAACTGAGAGACTCTTTTCTACAAGATAGTGTTTAGCTGAATTATTTTTCGCTTGTATTTTAACTTCAATGGCTGTATCTTTTTCCTCAATATAAAAATCCTTACCCAATAACAAACACTCCGCACCACTATTCTGAGCTATTTTCAGCATTTCTACTGACAGCTTGTTGTCAGCAAGTATGAGTTTTTTATTTTTTCTGGCAATAGCCAA
This sequence comes from Aeromonadales bacterium, assembly GCA_011322365.1. Taxonomy (GTDB): domain Bacteria; phylum Pseudomonadota; class Gammaproteobacteria; order Enterobacterales; genus DRNA01. The sequence goes on from DRNA01000494.1 coordinate 13,547, forward strand.
CTTTTCCTCTGCAATGTCAATTAAACTCTGTCCTAACCAGTCGGTGTGATCAATGGATATAGAAGTAATGACTGAAATATCCGGTTCTATTAAATTGACCGCATCTAACCGTCCTCCCAGACCAATTTCCAACAATAACACATCCAGGTCATTTTCAAATGCAATAAGAAATGCTGCCAGGGTGGTATATTCAAAAAATGTTAATTGAATGGATCCCCTGCTTGATTCTATAAGATTAAACACCTGTAGCAGTTGTTGATCTGTTACCTGTTCGCCATTAAGCCGAAAACGTTCATTAAAACAAAGCAGGTGTGGAGAGGTATAGCTAAAAACACTGAGATCAGAATCAAGACAAAGACGTTCAACAATAGCAACGGTAGTTCCTTTGCCATTGGTGCCCCCAATAAGTACAACCTGCTCATTGGGGTGTTTCAACCAATGGTAAAAATCGTTGCCAATCGACCTGGCTACCTTTTCTATCCGATCAAGGCCAAACTCGATATCGGAGGGGTGTTGTTTTTCAATCTTTTCAAGCCATTGTTCTAGGTTAAGTCTGGAAATATCTGACATTGCAACTGGCCATTTTCAACAGTATATTTAATAAAGGATTGGATAAATAAAATTACCCGGCTTGAAATGTTCAACCTGGGCTAAGGAAGATACAACCTTTGCTCTCTGCCAGTATCAAAACATACCTCATCCTGTTTGACGAGGGTATGTTAACTGGAGACCGAAGTAGTTTCTTTCGATTGTGTTACCTGCCCCTGCAGTTTGGCGACAAGACGGCTTAAAGTGTCTTTCATTGACCTTCTATCGACAATCATATCAATGGCTCCATGATCGAGTAAGAATTCACTACGTTGAAAGCCTTCCGGTAAGGTTTCTCTTACGGTTTGTGCTATCACTCTGGGACCTGCAAAACCTATAAGAGCTTTAGGTTCAGCAATATTAATATCACCCAGCATGGCCAGACTGGCTGAAACACCACCCATAGTCGGATCAGTGAGCACAGATATATAGGGAATTCCATGCTTTGACAACTTTTGTAAAGCAGCAGATGTTTTAGCCATTTGAAGTAGTGAAAAAAGAGCTTCCTGCATTCGAGCACCACCACTGGCCGAAAAACAGATCAATGCCGATTTATCTTTTATAGCCTCATCCAGGGCACGCACAAATTTTTCACCCACCACAGAGCCCATGGAGCCACCCATAAAGCGAAAATCAAAGGCGCAACTAACCATATTTATACCATTAATTCGACCTTTGCCTGCGATAAGAGCATCTTTTTCACCAGTGACTTTCTGACTGGCAGTAATTCGATCCCTGTAGCGTTTGGAATCTCTGAATTTCAGAACATCATTAGGTTCCAGATCCGCTGCTATTTCCTGCCATTTTTCATCATCAAAAAGCTGATCCAGACGTTCACGAGCACCCAGACGGGAATGGTGACCACATTTCACGCAAACACCGACATTTCTGGCCAATTCACTGCGATAGAGTACGGATTGACAACCATCACATTTAATCCAGACACCTTCAGGAACTGAATTTTTTCTATCGCTTCCATCAGTTTTTCGTCCAGGAAGAATTCTTTCTAACCAACTCATTTAATCTACCTTATAATCTACCTTACTACGTCTATTAATTTCTTCGGCCCAGGATGCGCAATCATCTGGGAAACCTGACCTTTAAGCAAGTAATAATGCACAACTCATACCAGTTTGATAGCTATTAACACCATAACCGTGCCTGTAACACGATAACAATGCCTCACGATCCCATTATAGCCTCATTATAGCCGTTCTTCTAAATTATCACGTTATTGTAACTGCCAGGGCCATGGACCCGAAACCACATGAGGAAGTTCAAATTTTTCAGGATAAAGCACATCCACAAGGTAAAGACCCGATGCAGGCGCAGTAGCTGGAGCCTGGGTTCTGTCTTTATTTTCAAGCAGTTGCAAAACCTGTGCAGAGGAAAGCTGCTGTTTACCCACAGCAATCAGGATACCTGCTATATTCCTCACCATATGATACAGAAATGCATTGGCGCAGATTTCAATGAGGATAAACTCCCCTTTTTGACTGGCTTCAAGTCGATGAATGTTACGGAAACAACTGTTTGACTGGCAATTGGCTGCCCTCACTGTGCTAAAATCCTGCTCACCAAGAAAGTGACCTAAACAACTCTGTATGGCCTTTATATCAAGTTTTGAGGAAACGCGTGCCACCCGATTAGAGAGTAATGCACTTCGGCTGCGGCTGTTATGAATTATATAGCGATAGGTCCTGGCTGTTGCAGAAAAGCGAGCGTGAAAATCATTCGACACTTCCGTGGCCCAACGCACACTGATATCATCCGGTAATCGCGCATTACTGCCTTCAACCCAGGCTTTTAACTGACGTTGGTGGCCTTCATTATTATTAAAATTGAAATGAACAATCTGGCCGGTAGCATGTACGCCACTATCGGTTCTACCCGCACAATGTAATTCGATAGGTTGATTTGCAATTCCGGACAACACAGTTTCTAACACGCCCTGAACTGATTTGCTGTGTTTTTGCCGTTGCCAGCCTGAATAAAGATGGCCGTCATACTCAACACATAAAGCAATTTTTGTCAGGCTTTTTTCAGTATCTGCTGAGACGTCTCTGTTTATTGAATACATTTTTTCTGGCAAAATATTTTACCTGGAAATTTCTGTTACATTTAAAAAACGCCTGAAATATCAGGCGTTTTTTAATTAAACTTAACTCGGGTAATTGAGCTGAACTTACTTCATTTTTGTCAGCAGTTCTTCCGCTTCAGCTTTTTGCTTATCACTACCTTCGGTAACGACTTCCTGCAGTATTTCACTTGCTCCGTCATAGTCTTCCATATCGATATAAGCCCTGGCTAAATCCAGTTTAGTCGAAGCTTCATCCACATCACCCAGGTCCAGAATTGACTCATCAATTTCGTCATCATCCAGTTCATCATCCAGATCATCATCGGTAAATTCGGTATCCATTAACTCGGATTCGGAAATAAAATCAACACCTTCTTCAGCAACACTTTCGGCAAATTCTTCGGCCTCTTCTCTGGTTTCTGAAAAATCCATATCTGCGCTTTTAAAATCCAGGTCATCGTTTTCTAATTCATCATCAATGCTTAGATGCTCTTCTGTTTCTGAATCAGCCTTAGCGGATTCTTCCCCTGCAGAAGAAGGTGTAAATTCCAGCGCCTCATCAGATGCAGCCACGTTCTCTTCACCAATAGGCTCGATCTGAGTTCCATCGGCAGAATCTTCAGGGAAGACCAGTTCATCTTCTTCAGCTTCATCATCAGCCTCAGCTTCACCGGCAAAAGATAAATCACCGAAGATGTCTTCTGTTGAAGGTAGTTCATCTTTAGCCGCTTCTTCAGGCCAGGCTTCCCTCTCCATTATACTGACCTGCTCAGCTACTGCTGAATCAGTTGCCAACACCTCTAACAATTCTCTTTTCTGCTCCTTAAACTCACTTAACGCCTTACTTTCAGCAAAACATTCCATCAATTTAAGGCGTAAATCCGTTCTTTCAGGCTCCTCATCAAGAGCATCGCGTAATATTCTCTCTGCCTGATCATATTTACCATAGGCAAGATAAACATCCGCCTCACCTAGTGGGTCAGTATTAGATTCAACATCTAATGCATCTTCATCATCCAGCATAGCTTCTGATTCAGGTATATAATCTTCATCCATATCCATTTCAGCAGCAAGAATATCATCACCCACAACGGGAAGATCGTCTTCATTTAACTCCCCACCTACTGGCACTACCAGGCTTTCCTGAAAATCTTCTTCTTCCATATTACGGCGTCTGAACCAGAGAATACTGAAAAAGATAACCAGAATGCCTGAACCTATGGCCATCCACACAGTCATGCCCAGATCCGTAATGGAATCCATAAATGATTTCTCAGCCGGTTGAACCGGTGCGGTATTAATATTATCAGCAACTTCAGGGGCTTTGTTAGCGCTATTGTCGCTAGCTGTTTTTTCAGGATCATTAACAGCATCTGTCTCAGCTACTGAAGAACTGCTATCCGCTTCTAGGGAATTGGTGGAATTAAGCGTATCATCTGAAGCCGCAGTTTCATTCACAGCATTAATCTGATCATTGGGGTTATCAATGGTTTCTGTAGTTATATCTGCACCACTTTCAGTAGCGGGAACCACATCATTATTTTCAGATAGAGTTTCAGCAACAGTGTTTTCAGCTTGCTCAGTTTGGTTGTTACCTGCCTCTTGAGCACTATTGTTCTGTATTGATGACAGCTCATCATTTTTTAAAGCCAGCATGCGTTCAAGCTTTTCGATTCTGTCAGTCTGATCCTGCAGACGAGTTTTAAGCGTTTGATTTTCATCACTTAATGTGGCTACAGCTTCCGATTCCATCGTGGCTGAATTAGCACTGTTATCGCCTGTCCCAGGTGCAGAAAGCTTTAAACGGGCTTTGTTGGCAGAAGAAGTTGCTGTAGAGGTGGCATATTCCGCAGTATCAACCACTACATCGGGCCGTGTCCCGGCACCTCCACGTCCACCCCAGAGTTGATTCTGTCGAGCAATTTCCAGAAGTGCCTGTTGTTGAGAAAGACTTTCGACCGAAGCATCATCCGGCATTTTTAAAATAGAACCACGTTTAAGTTCATTCATGTTGCTATTGTTAAATGCATCCGGATTGGATTCGTAAATCGCAACCATAGTCCGCTGGATAGAGGCATTTTGTGCACGATTTTTTCTGGCTATGCTCCAGAGTGTATCCGCATCTCGTACTCTATATTCACCATCGGTAGAACCACTCCAGTTATCAGTCTGGATAGTTCGAGTTTCAACTGCCTGCTCGTTAAAACTGTTATTACTCACTGATTCTCTGTTATTCTGGTAGCTGTCATTTTGAGATGTTGCGACTGGTGCTTCCGGTGAACTGGTTAAATCGACCTTACTGAAAACGGGGGGATCCAGCAATAGCGTATATTCACGCATCACTCGACCGTTGGGCCAGTTAACTTCCAATAAAAAGTCCAAAAATGGCTCTTTAACCGGTTCTCTTGTGGTTACTTTAATATACACACTACCGTCTTTATTAAAAACCGGGCGAAACCGAAGTTGATGAAGGAAAAAATTATGTTCTACGCCGGCACGCTCGAATTCTGAGGCTTTTGCCAGATTGGCGATGATTTGTTCTTTAGATAGTGATTCAGCAGATAACAGACGAATCTCTGCATTTAACGGCTGGTTCAAATTGGAGTGTAATTTTATTTCTCCGAGCCCCAGAGCATAAGCTGCGCTATTTAAACCCAACATGCATCCAGCTATAACCCAGGGAGAAGCTTTACGGATCATATTTAATCCCTTCTTAAAATCAGTTAATTAATTAGCCTTTACGGCCCAAATTGTATGTAAGCCAACCGCTTATGTAATTCTTCTTAAGCCATTTCTCACAATATTGTGCTAACTATAGCTTATAAATAGCTTTTTACCAATAGTTCAGCGATTTGAACTGCATTTAAAGCGGCTCCTTTTCTGATATTGTCACTCACTACCCATAAATTGATGCCATTGTTATTATAAAGGTCCTCGCGGACCCGGCTAACATAGGTTAAATCCCTGCCAACAGCATGGGTGGCAGCGGTAGCAAAATCAAAGGGTTCACTCTGATCAACCAACTCTATTGCTGCTGCATTTTTTAACAGATTTCTGACCTCCTCGGCTGTGATGTAATCGTCAGTTTGTATACAAATTGCTTCGGAATGGGCAAAAAATACCGGTACTCTGACACAGGTCGGATTAATTTCGATATTGGTATCGGAAAATATCTTCTGTGTCTCCCACACCATTTTCATTTCTTCGCGGGTATAACCGTTATCCTGCAGGGTATCTATTTGCGGGATAACATTAAAAGCCATCTGACGATGAAAGATATCATCTTCAATTTCCATGCCATTCATCAGCCTGGCAGTCTGGGTAGCCAGGGCTTTAATTGCTTCATTTCCCATTCCTGAAACCGACTGATAGGTAGCAACTTCAATTCGTTTGATACCTACAGCATCATAAATGGGTTTAAGAGCCACCAGCATCTGAATGGTAGAACAGTTGGGATTGGCGATGATATTACGCTCCCTGAAACCGTCCAGTGCATCGGGATTCACTTCCGGTATCACCAGAGGAATATCAATTTCATTGCGAAAAACGCTGCTATTATCAATCACTACCGCACCAGAATTAGCGGCAACAGGAACAAAGCGTTCCGACACGGCACCTCCAGCCGAGAAAAACGCAATGTCGATACCCTCAAAATCAAAATCGGCAAGATTCTGTACAGTCAGTGTTTTACCCTGAAAATTAACCTTATTACCAGCACTGTTCTCACTGGCAAGCGCTACCAGCTCAGACACGGGAAAGGCGCGCTCTTCCAGTATTTTGATTAATGTTTCACCTACCTGTCCTGTTGCACCAACCATGGCAACACGAAAACCGCCTGCACTATTTTCTGTTGTATCGTTTTGTTGAGTCATAGTCGTTAATTTTTTAAGTTAAAATATTGCCAATGTATTATGAGTTTGAGCCTGATTTGGACAAAGCCGATCTTACTGCCTGTCCCATTTCAGTGGTTGACACTTTTTCAGTGCCATCGGTATAGATATCGGCTGTCCTCAACCCCGCATCCAGTACGCTATTAACTGCTTGCTCTATGTTTAAAGCAAACTGCTCTTCGTTCAAAGAATATCTTAATAGCATAGCCAGCGACAGGATGGTCGCCAGCGGATTGGCAATGTTCTGTCCCTTAATATCCGGCGCCGATCCATGAATGGGTTCGTACATACCTTTAGCGCTGGCATCCAGTGATGCAGAAGGCAACATACCGATAGAACCGGTTAGCATGGCCGCTGAGTCTGAGAGGATATCGCCAAACATGTTTCCGGTCACCATCACATCAAACTGTTTAGGCTCACGGATCAACTGCATTGAAGCGTTATCAACATACATATGCGTCAGTTCTACGTCCGGGTAATCCCTGGCTACTTCGATTACAATTTCACGCCACATTTCAGTAACTTCTAGCACATTCGCCTTATCCACGGAACAAAGACGTTTCTGTCGTTTTTGCGCCGCCTTAAATGCAACATGAGCAATACGTTTCACTTCAGATTCCGTATAAACATAGGTATTAAAGCCACGTTTTTCGCCATTTTCCAGGGTTTCTACGCCTCTGGGCTGTCCGAAGTAGATCCCCCCGGTAAGCTCACGAACAATGAGGATATCCAGGTCTTCTACTAATTCTGCCTTCAATGAAGAAGCATCCGCCAGCTGTCTTGATAAAATGGCCGGTCTGAGATTTGCGAAAAGTTCCAGTTCAGAACGCAAGCCTAATAAGGCTTTTTCAGGTCGAAGAGAAATATCCAGAGACTCCCATTCATAGCCACCTACAGCTCCCAGAAGAATAGCATCGGCTTCTCTGGCTTTTTTCAGGGTGGTTTCAGGTAATGGATGACCACAGGCATCAAATGCAGCACCGCCCACCAAAGCATTTTCATAGCTGACATCCAGTCCCTGAGCGATCAATTCATCCAGAACTTTAACCGCTTCCCCCACAATTTCCGGACCAATGCCATCACCCGGTAGTATTAAAATATTTTTGCTCATATTGATTCTCTGTTTTCTCACGGAAATTATAGTTATTAGTCAGACAGATCCTGAAATAGCCAGGGTTTATGTTGCTGACGTTGTTGTTCGAATTGTCGAATTTTATCTGCCTGTTTTAATGTTTCGCCAATATCATCCAGTCCCTCAAGCAGGCTGGTTTTTCGAGCAGGTTCTACATCAAATTCGAGAACATCTCCCTCGGGTTTGAATATCTTTTGCTGCTCCAGATCCACGCGCAATTTATAGCCAGGCTGAGCCTCGACAGCTTCAAACAGTTGATCAATTTCATCAACGGTCAAAATGATAGCTAAAATACCATTTTTAAAACAATTATTGTAAAAGATATCAGCAAAACTGGAAGCAATAACGACTTTAAATCCATAATCCAGTAAAGCCCATGGGGCATGTTCCCGACTGGAGCCACAACCAAAGTTTTCCCTGGCCAGTAAAATACTGGCATGTACATAACGCGGCAGATTTAATACAAAATCCTTATTGAGCGGTCGTTTACTGTTGTCCATCCCCGGCTCACCGTGATCCAGATAGCGCCACTCATCAAACAGGTTGGGGCCAAATCCACTGCGCTTAATGGACTTTAAAAATTGTTTCGGAATAATAGCATCGGTATCAACGTTAGCACGATCAATTGGTGCGACTATACCTGTGTGTTGCTTAAATGCTTCCATTAGTTAGCCCCTCCGCCTAAAGTAGTTAAGGATATATTTCGAACATCAACAAATTGTCCGAAAACTGCGGCAGCAGCAGCCATCGCCGGCCCGACCAGATGTGTGCGCCCGCCCTGACCCTGACGTCCTTCAAAATTACGATTAGAGGTAGATGCACAATGTTCACCCGCTTCCAGTCTATCAGCATTCATAGCCAGACACATGGAGCAACCAGGTTCACGCCATTCAAAACCAGCCTCGGTAAAAATAGTGTCTAGTCCTTCTGCTTCAGCCTGCTTTTTAATCAGACCAGAACCCGGTACAACCATCGCCAGTTTGACACTCTCGGCAACCTGCCTTCCCGCTGCAACCTGTGCAGCTTCGCGCAGATCTTCAATTCTTGAATTAGTACAGGAACCTATAAATACCTTGTCCACAGGGATATCGCTAATAGCTGAACCGGCTTTAAGATCCATATACTTTAATGCATTAGTAATACCTTCTTTTTTAACCGCATCAGTTTCCCGATCAGGATCAGGAATAAAGCCGTTAATGCTGGCAACCATTTCAGGTGAGGTTCCCCAGCTGACAACAGGTTCTATGACCGTAGCATCAATATCAATCACAGCATCAAAATGAGCGCCTTCATCAGATTTCAGATTTTTCCAGTCTGCTACAGCCCTGTGCCATAATTCTCCTGTTGGTGCTTCCGGTTTTCCCTGCAAAAAATCGATAGTTTTATCATCTACTGCAACCATACCTACACGTGCGCCGGCTTCAATAGCCATATTACACACTGTCATTCTACCCTCCATGGACATCTCTGTTATGGCCTGACCCGCAAATTCAATGGCATATCCGGTGCCACCTGCAGTGCCAGTTTTCCCGATAATATACAGCACCAGATCTTTTGCTGAAACACCCGGAGCTAGCGAACCATTAATGCGAATAAGCATATTTTTCATCTTTTTCTGTAACAGGCACTGAGTAGCAAGAACATGTTCGACTTCCGAGGTTCCTATGCCATGAGCCAGAGCACCAAAGGCGCCATGAGTGGCAGTATGAGAATCACCGCAAACTATGGTCATCCCCGGCAGGGTAAGCCCCTGTTCCGGGCCAATAACATGAACGATACCCTGACGGATATCATTCATCTTGAATTCCTTAATAGCAAAATAATCACAGTTTTCATCTAATGTTGTGACCTGTAATCTGGCAACAGGATCCGCTATTTGCTTATCGCGATTTTTAGTAGGTACATTGTGATCGGGCACTGCTACATTAGCACCCGTTCGCCAGGGTTTACGCTGAGCTAATTTTAAACCTTCAAAGGCCTGTGGAGAAGTGACCTCATGCAATAACTGGCGGTCAATATAAATCAGATCCATACCGGTTTCATTGGCAGAGACCAGGTGATCATCCCACAATTTATCGTAGAGCGTTTTTGCTGACATGGATTTCCCCTCTTATTAGATACAAGTTGCATATTTATACCCATAATCCTATGCGCATAACTAAAATAACGCAAATTCATATTTATTATATATATCATTCCTGTTTGGAATAATAATATCATTTTATGCTATGCTTAAAAATCAGTTAAACGCTATACAGGAATACACTGTTGGAACCCAAATTATTGAAAACATTTCGTGCAGTTTGTCAAACAGGAACGGTTGCTGAAGCAGCAATCCGGCTTGGTGTCACCCAACCGGCAATCAGTAAGCGGATTGCCGCCCTGGAAAAATCACTTGATACCGTTTTGTTCCAACGTATTGGTGTAAAATTAACATTAAATGAAGCGGGTAAAAAATTGCAGCCCATTGCTGAAGAAATACTCAGCCTGATTGAGCTACGCAAGAATGAAATTCTCGAACTGGATGCAAGAATAGCCGGCGACCTGAGTATTGCCTGTAGTCATCATATTGCTCTGTATCGTCTAGCAGAATATTTAAAGCAGTTTCATCAATGCTACGAGGATGTAAATTTACACTTTAATTTTACTGAATCTGAACATGCTTATCAGCTGGTACAAAATGGTAGCGTTGATTTGGCATTTTTGACATTGCCAGCCAATATTTCTTCATCCATCCATGCGGAAACCCTATGGGAAGATAAGATGCAGATAATGCTGGCAAAAACTCACAAAATTTATCAAAAGGAAAAAAGGATAGATTCAGAGAAATTACTTCAGTATCCAGCGGTATTACCCGAGAAAGCCACTTTTACCATGCGACGACTGGAGATGGCATTTCAGCATAATGTTATTAGTACCATACACGGTTTAAATGCAAATAACATGGAAACTATCAGAATGTTAATTGAAGCGGGGCTGGGATGGGGAGTATTGCCGGAAACCATGCATCGTGAGCCATTAATCATCATTGACTCACCACAGCTGGATATTTCACGATCGCTGGGTTTTGCCTATCACAAAAAACGCAAATTAAATGCCCCGGCAAGGGCTCTCATCAAATTATTTTACCGTAATGAATTAAAAGATAACTAGGAATTTTTAGCTGAAGACGTATCAACTGCTCTGCCAGTGATAATGAGTTTTACTTTTGTCCTTCTATCCCCCTGACGACGATCAGCCCCCTTCCTCAGATCGGGTACTTTAAGACTTCGTGTTTCGCCGGACATACGACGACGGTCCTGCATGGTTCGACGGTCCTGTTTGCGTCTATCAGTCATCTGGGTTGACCAGGTAATAATTTCAGATTCAGTTTCGGGCATCTTATTCTCTATGCTCATCATACCAGCCGAAATCCCAACGCTTTCATGCGTTTGATATCATCGCGGTTAGTGATATTTTTTATTGTCCATTGCGGATATTCATGACGATCTTTATAGTGTTTTCTTAAATTATCAAAACCGTTTTTTAATGCTGTTTCAGATAATTGGCAGAGATCGAAAGAATCTGTTTCAATGGGGTATGCACTGAGTATAGACGAGGTTAAATTTTCAGCAAAAGTTAATTTGTTATTCCACAAAATCTCATGGCCCAATGATTGAACAGTGGGTTGGGAAAAGGTTTTATCCTCTAATTTAAAATAGGATAGAAAAGCCTGAAAAATCATACGAGTACCCTGCTCTTTTCCCTGTTTGCTATAACCTGCAATATGAGGAGTTGACAATAAACAACGCTGCCTCAGCGCAACAGAAATTTCGGGCTCATTTTCCCATACATCCAGAATTGCCTGAATATTTTTGCTCTTCAAAGCCTCGGTTAAAGCCTGATTATCCACCACTGCACCCCGTGCTGTATTGATTAATAATGTTTCTTGCTGGAGTTGTTCCAGAGTATGTGCTGCAAACAGGTGGTGAGTATTATTTGAAACGGATTGCTGTAGAGGAACGTGTAAACTGATCACATCGCTATTTAATACCTGCTCCCAACTGACCCAGTCATACTCTTCTGGTTCGGTGTCAGCTCGGGGTGGGTCATAGGGTTTATAATTAATACCAAGTATTTCACAAACCCGGGCAAGCCGGGAACCCACATTACCAACACCCACAATGGCTAACTGTTGTGAGCCTGCTAACAGTGCCGTCAGGCGTCCGGCGAAAGCTAAGGCTGATAGCACATATTGAACCACAGAATTGGCATTACAGCCGGGTGCATGTGCAAAATGAATTTGCGATCTGGCCAGATATTCCTCATCAATATGATCGGTTCCAATGGTAGCACTACCCACAAATTTAATGCGGCTATTCTTAAGTAAGGTAGAATTGACCTGTGTCACTGAGCGAACTAACAGAATATCTGCATCAATTAAATCATCGGCACAAAGCGTACGGCCATTCACTTTTCTGATAGAACCATAATCTCCAAATAAGGCCTCAACCAAAGGCATATTTTCATCGGCGACAATATTAAAAGCTCTCATTGATACTTAACTCGGGGCAAAATGTCATTATGTGAGCAGTGTAGTCTAATTTACAATGCTTTAATTAACATTAGGGTATAATAACCTCAAAAATAATTATACGATTAACCATGACAACAAAACCCTTATCATTTGCCAATATCCACTGGATTAATGAACAACAGGGCATAAATGTAGATGCAGATGACCGCTACTTTAGCGATAACCCTATAGCAGAATCTGATTATGTTTATCTACAGGGCAACGAACTTGCCAGACGCTGGCAACAATCCCGGGGCAATGACTTCACCATCCTTGAATTAGGCTATGGTACCGGATTAAATTTCCTGCTGACTCAACGCCTCTGGTGTGAAACACAGCTGGCCAATCAAAATAACTTCCAACATTTAAATTATATCAGTATTGACCGCTCTCCCATTAAAACAGGGGATCTACAGAAATTCTACAAAAGCTGGCCACAACTGGCAGAATATTCTCAACAACTGATCCATCGGTTACCTATGCCTGTCCCGGGATGCCATCTGCTTCAATTTTCAGATAAAGAGCACCTTCATTCTGTTGATCTGTTTATTCATTACGCTGAAGCAGAAAGTGTATTAGATGAACTTGTTCAAAATAAAAATTGCAGGCTGGATGCCATTTACCTTGATGGTTTCAGTCCCAGGAAAAACCCTGCTCTATGGACTCACTCATTATTCGGGCAACTGGCTAATCTCAGTCAGCA
>DRNA01000495.1 GCA_011322365.1 Aeromonadales bacterium
ACCGCTATATGCCCTGTTGATGGACGTTATGCCAGCAAAACCGAGAGTTTGCGACCGATTTTTAGTGAATACGGCCTGATTAAAAATCGTGTTATTGTTGAAGTTCGATGGTTCCAGATGTTAGCCGAAAATAATGACATAACAGAGGTCCCTGCCCTTGATGCCAAAGATAATGAACTATTGAATACCATTATCACCGATTTTAATGAACAACAGGCGCAACGCATTAAAGATATAGAAAGAACCACTAATCATGATGTCAAAGCGGTTGAATATTTTCTTAAAGAATGTATTGCCGGGCATGAAAATCTCGAAAAAATCAGTGAGTTTATTCATTTTGCCTGCACCTCGGAAGATATCAATAATCTGTCTTATGGCCTGATGATGTCTGAAGCTCGTGACAATGTGCTTTTACATGAACTCGATAGTATTATCTCAGCGATTATCCAACTCGCCCATGACTATGCTAATGCCCCTATGCTCTCGCGCACTCATGGACAGCCGGCATCGCCAAGCACTATGGGTAAAGAAATGGCTAATACTGCAGCACGTCTTCAACGACAACGCAATCAATTGGCAGCGGTTGAAGTTACCGGCAAAATAAATGGTGCCGTAGGCAATTATAACGCCCACTACTCAGCCTATCCGGACATTGACTGGCCAGAAGTATCCCGTCAGTTTGTTGAAAGTCTGGGCCTTGTATGGAACCCCTATACCACACAAATTGAACCCCATGATTTTATTGCTGAGTATTATGATGCCCTGTCCCGCTTTAATAATATTTTGCTGGATTTTGACCGGGATGTCTGGGGATACATTGCCTTAGGACATTTTAAGCAAAAAACCATTGCTGGAGAAATCGGCTCTTCAACAATGCCACATAAAGTTAATCCCATTGACTTTGAAAATTCTGAAGGCAACCTGGGTATTGCCAATGCCCTGTTTCACCATCTGGGCAGCAAATTACAAATCTCCCGTTGGCAACGCGACCTCTCAGATTCTACTGCTTTACGTGCGCTGGGCACAGGTGTTGGTCATTCAATAATTGCCTATGCTTCGACACTTAAAGGCATTAGTAAACTTGAACTCAACCCACAGTCACTATTGGATGAACTGGATGCAAACTGGGAGGTGCTTGCTGAACCTGTACAAACCATTATGCGCCGTTACGGTATTGAAAAACCCTATGAGAAATTGAAAGAATTAACACGGGGGAAACGTATAAACCAACAGGACCTGCACCGTTTTATAGACTCTCTGGAACTTCCAGAGGATGTGAAAAGACAGATGAAATTAATGACACCCGCCAATTACATAGGAAATGCCATTGAACAGGCAAAGGCAATAAAGGCAATATAGTACCGGGCATCATTAATGAAAAAACCGTTGCAGGAACCCTCCCCCATCTTAGGCGACATGAATGCAGAGACATTTATGTCGACTTTCTGGCAGAAAAAGCCCTGTCTGTTTAAACAGGTATTATCAGATAGAGTAGCTTCATTTCCAGATGAAAATGAACTGGCGGGATTTGCACTTGAAGAGGAAGTGGAATCTCGACTGATACTTGGTAGTCCCGGTATCAGCCAACCCTCTGAACTCACTTTGTCTCATGGCCCTTTTAACTCTGAAACATTAACCAGCCTGCCAGAAACCAACTGGACTCTGTTATTACAGTCCATGGACCTATGGGAACCGGGATTCGCTGATTGTCTGAACTGGGTGAATTTTATCCCACGCTGGCGACTTGATGACATTATGCTCAGCATCGCGGCTCCAGGAGGAGGCGTCGGCCCCCATCGAGATCAATACGATGTATTTTTGATTCAGACCAGAGGTAAAAAACGTTGGCAGGTAGCGCCTCCTTCAGATATTAACGATTTCGAAGCCATAGCTGATCTTTTATTAGTAGATAATTTTCAAGCTGAATTTGATGAAATACTCTCAGCGGGTGACGTGTTATACCTGCCACCGGGATGGCTGCACTGGGGGATTGCCCAGACGTTGACTGTTACCTGTTCTATCGGTTTTCGTTCCCCTGATATTGATGTGCTTTTACAACAGTTAATTGAAGAAATTTCAACGAATCATTCTTTTAATCTGCGTTATTCTGATCCCTGGCGCAAAGCTTCGTCTCAAATGGGAATAACAGCTGCCGATATCAATGAATTGAAACAAATGTTAAACACAATTTCAGACAATGAAACGCTTTTAAGTGATGTATTAGCCAGGCAGGTTACACAGACTGGTGATATAGAACATTCTGCTTCGGAAAATCGACAACTCCCCATGAAGACTATAGAGGATTTTCAGGAAGGTATTAGAATTCAACTAATCCCCTCAAGCCGTATGACCTACTATATTACTTCATCGGCAGAATTAAGTGTTTATATTAACGGAGAACGAATCGATTTAGCCTCTGCGCTGATAAAAGCTGAGATGAAATCAATTACACAGTTTTTAGATCAATTAGCCGGTCATCATCAACTGCCATACAAACCCATAATAAAACAAACTACCCCGGAGTTATTGCAATTTTTACTGGAAAATGATTTATTATACATAGATTGATTTCTTACAGTGCACTAACCGCAAAGTGATAATATGCAACACAAAAAAGAAAAATTCAGATTGCTTTCGGGGCTTGAGGAAAATCGACAGGCCCTGTTAGAACTGGTGCAGCTCGCTCAATTTTCAATTCAATGGTTCACTCAGGATATGGAATATCTGCTAACCGATAATAAAGAATTTTATAACGCCATTTTGACATTTTGCAAACGTAGCCACAATTCCCGTTTACAAATTTTACTGCATGATTCAAAATCACTCATGGGTCGTGGGCATCGACTTATCAATCTGGCCCAGAGACTAACATCCAAAATTGAAATCCGTGCCACAAATGCTGAGATTGTAAAACAACAACCTTCAGCTTTTCTTTTAGTGGATAACAGACATTTTTATATCAAGCCTGTCGCAACGCAATGGCGAGCCAAATTACAGCTGGATAATCCGCTTGAATGTAAAAATAATCAATCACTATTCATAGACGCATGGGAGATTAGCCCAGCGGATACTCAGGTTCGACGCCTGGGAATTTAATTGACTCAATAAATAGTTAGCATAATTACATTCCTGTCTTTATTCCTTTTATACTCATGATACCTGAAGATGCAGGATTTCAGAGTGCCTGAGACGATTCAATTCGAGGCGCATGAGTGAAGCAATGGTTGTTCCCTTGTAAGCTTATGCAACAAAGAAGTGGATCGTTTCAGGTGCTTCTTCTTAAATACCGCTGAAAACTGCATCTTCAGGTATCATGGGTATATATACTGTATACTGCGTACTAATTTCTATTGTTAAGTATTCCTTTATGAAACCGGCCAGACCACAGTTTAATTATCTGCTAAAGCTGTCTATACCGGCTGTATTTTCACAATTAGCTCAAATGGGTATGGGCTTTATTGATACGATTATGGCTGGTCATCACAACAGAGATACCCTGGCCGTTGTCAGTATCGGTAGCAACTTATTTATTCCGGTAATTATTGTTTTCCTCGGAATTTTTCTTAGCATCAACCCCCTGGCATCTGGCCATGCTGCCAGGAATGAACCAAAAGAATTAGCTCAATTACTTAAAAGCAGTTTAGCTCTGGCATTTACT
Source organism: Aeromonadales bacterium (assembly GCA_011322365.1). GTDB lineage: Bacteria > Pseudomonadota > Gammaproteobacteria > Enterobacterales > DRNA01. The sequence continues at coordinate 3,659 of DRNA01000495.1, forward strand.
CTCGCTATACCGATTATTTATATTGTAAGAAACCTTGAGCCAGTCATTCGTCTGCTGGGATTAAATGCTAATTTAATAGTAGAGTCAGATGCCTATCTAGATGCCTTATCTTACGGATTAATTCCTTTATTTTTATTTTTGGCTCTTCGTTTTTATAATGAAGGCCTGTTTTCAACCCGTGCCATCATGTTTATTACATTAAGCGCTCTTCCAATCAACATTGCTTTCAATTACCTTTTTTTATTTAAACTCAACTGGGGACCTGCCGGACTGGGCTTTGCCACCACAATTTCATACAGTTTTTTATGCCTGGCTCTATTAATTTTCACATTGAAATATCGGGGCTATAGCGCTGTAATCAGACATCTCTCAGAAGTTAAGATCAGTTTTGAAATTATAAAAAAGATAATTCAACTTGGCCTGCCAATTGGTATTGGCTTAGGGCTTGAAATAACACTCTTTGCTGTAACCGGTTTATTTATTGCAACCTATGGGGTTGAAATCGTTGCCGGTCATCAAATTGCTATGAATATTGCCTCCATGACCTTTATGATCCCTATGGGGATCTCAATTGCAACCACAGCCAGAGTGGGATATTTTTTTGGTAAAAATGATTATCTCACTGCAACCAGAGTTGGTTATATCGGCTCAGGTATGAGCCTGGTGGTGATGATGGTTTCTGCATTAACCATGTGGTTTTTTCCCGATATGCTGGTGCATTTATATACAACTGATGTGGGGACTGTACAGGTGGCAGCACAATTATTATTTTATGCTGCAATTTTTCAATTATTCGATGGTGTTCAGGTGACAGTTCTCGGCGCTCTCAGAGGATTTCATGATACTAAAATTCCAATGTATTTTAATTTAATCGCTTACTGGTTAATTGGCTTTCCCATTGGCTACTATTTATCTCTCACCTATAAAGCAGCCGGATTCTGGATGGGGATTATTTTAGCGCTGATGAGTGCGGCAATTTTAATGAGCATTCGCTATGGTGTAGTCAGCCATCGGTTTTTATCCATCTCTTCAACTCAGGTGGAACAATAATTGCTTTTTGCTGTATCTTTATTCATTATGATAGCTATAGTTGAAAATCAGGAGAGGTTTGAATGAAAACATTTAATCATCTGTTCGTAGTACTTGAAGCCAACAACGACACACAACCCGCGTTGATGCGTGCTGAGCAAATTGCTCTGTTAAATAAAGCCAGAATCACCCTTTGTCTTGGTGCTAACAGTCGCATGCATCAGATAGAAAAAGATATAGCTGCATTAGGTGACTCTGTTTCTGAAGCACAAATTCATCAGTTGTTGACGGATAATTGTCAGAAATTTTTAAAAAAACTCGCTGAACCTTTACAGAAAAAAGCAATTCAAATCGAATTTTCACTGGGATGGTCTGATGATGCTGTTGATGGCATTATAGAAGCTGTTGAAAAATCGAAAGCTGATCTGGTCATTAAATCCAGTCGACATCATTCTAAAATAAAAACGCTCTTTTATACACCAACTGACTGGAAATTATTAAGGAAATGCCCTGCTCCCATATTAATGGTTCACTCTGAGAAACCCCATTTACCTCAAAATATGCTGGCAGCTGTCAGTGCCCTTGCTATTGATGAAGAACACAGCAAACTCGATCTGCAGGTGCTGGATTATGCTTCGTCTATAAGCCAGTTATTTCAGGCAAAATTAAAAGTTATCAATGCGTTTACTCCGGTTCCTCTCGGAGTTTCACTTGATGGTACCGGTGTATATCAAGATGAATATCTACAGGATTTACAGCAGGAACATCATTTAAAAACACTTGAACTTACAAGAAAATTTTCCATATCTGATGATCAGGTTGAAACTCGACACGGTGATACTAATTCAGCCATCACAGAATGTGTTACTGAGCTTAATATTGATATGGTCATCATGGGTACTATTGCCCGAGAGGGTCTTGCTGGACTATTTATTGGCAATACCGCTGAAAAAATACTGGAAAGCCTTGATTGTGAAATTTTAACAGTTAAAATTTAGTGTTACTTATAACTAACCATTTTTGTTTTTTATACCTGTTTTATATTGTTCTGGACAAAAGAAACCCCGCTAGCTAGCGGGGCATGCCGGTTTTACCCGGTATAACCTTTTCATTTAAATATTTGTCGTCAACTAATGGACCCTTTGTATCCGTCCTAAACTTAAATCTTCCTTAGCTTTGCGCCAACCTCCTAGCCATTTTTCTCTAATCCTGGTTATCTGATAAGGGCATTCGTCATAGTGCTTCATTTTAATTCCAGCCTGATATCCTAACTTTTCTGCTCTTTTTGTTCTACTACGTTTCCGTCTATTCATTTGCACCTCGTTCGCTTTTCATTGATCTTAAATTGCTCTTAAATAGTTTTCAATCAGCTACCTTTTTTTCTATAGCTATCTATCTTTCTACAGCTATCTATCTATCTTTCTAACTGTCAAAACTCTCTAACTGTTAAAACTCTGGTTTTTAATGATCAAACAGTGATTAACTTCAGCAGTCCGAACATCCCAGGAATGATAGCTGTAAATAAGTGACCCTCCTCAAACTCATCAGTTCCTTAATGTCTAATTAATAGCGTTAATTCGGCATACTGTCCAAGACAAAATTATTCTATTAAAATCTGTTTTATAGTGTTTTATTCTATAATTGGTTACTTAATAATCAGCATGTACACATATCAGTTAGTTATCAGCATTTGCTAGCTGAAAACATCATCTTTCATAGCTAACTGGCATCCCATTTACTGGTCTGAACAGCTGTCATTTGTCTTTACGTTAACGTAAGGGTGAGCTATGATCCAAGTTAAATTATTTACCAATATTAAATTGATATGCATGAATATTCGATAACACATTTATCAAAAGAGTTCAGTGTGACATCAAGAGCTATTCGGCATTATGAAGATAAAGGACTATTGAAACCTACCCGTAACGGACAACAGAGAATTTATTCACAGGCTGACAAGGTTCGTCTTGAGCTTATCTTGAGGGGCAAAAAAATAGGTCTTTCCCTGACCGAAATCAAGGAGATTCTTGACTTGTATCACTTGCCAGAAGGTGAGAAAGTACAGCAGAAATTCCTCCTTGACAAAATAAAACAACGTCGCGTTCAGTTATCAGAACAAAAGAAACTTATCGATGAAATGCTGACTGAACTTGATGCGATTACCCGTCGTTTGGGTAACTGAAAATCTTTTAAGGAGTGTATATGTATCCTAATTTAAATTTTGACCTTGGTGAAACTGCGGATATGATCCGTGATACTGTTCGATCTTTTGCCCTTAAGGAAATTGTTCCCATTGCCGAGAAGACCGATCGTGACAACAGCTTTCCAAATGAGTTATGGCGTAAATTCGGAGAGTTAGGACTACTGGGGATCACAGTTGAAGAAGAATTTGGTGGCTCAGGACTCGGTTATATTGAACATATAGTGGCAATGGAAGAAATTAGCAGAGCTTCGGCATCCATTGGTTTAAGTTATGGTGCACATTCAAATCTGTGTTTGAACCAGATACGAAAAAACGCCAGTCAGCAACAAAAGCAAAAATATCTTCCTAAATTGTGTTCCGGTGAGCATGTAGGTGCTCTGGCTATGAGTGAGCCCGGCGCTGGCTCGGATGTAATCAGTATGTCCCTGAAAGCTGAAGACGTTGGAGAACATTATAAACTCAATGGAAATAAAATGTGGATCACAAATGGGCCGGACGCGGATGTACTAGTAGTATACGCAAAAACTTCGCCTCAATCCGGTGCCCATGGAATTACCGCTTTTATCGTTGAAAAAAGTTTTGAAGGTTTTTCAACCGCTCAGAAACTGGATAAGTTAGGTATGCGTGGCTCCAATACCTGTGAGTTGGTATTTCAGGATTGTATGGTACCGAAAGAAAATATACTCGGCGAACTTGATAAAGGCGTCAAAGTCTTAATGAGTGGGCTGGACTATGAACGTACGGTTTTATCAGGCGGTTCCTTAGGTATCATGCGAGCCTGTCTGGACATCGTTTTACCCTATATTCACGAAAGAAAGCAGTTTGGCAAGGCCATTGGTGAATTTCAATTAATCCAGGGTAAAATTGCTGACATGTACACTAATATGAACGCTTCCCGTGCTTATGTTTATGCGGTAGCAAAAGCCTGCGACCGAGGTGAAACCACACGAAAAGATGCCGCAGGAATTATTTTATTTGCAGCCGAAAAAGCAACGCAGATGGCCCTTGATGCTATCCAGTGCCTGGGTGGAAATGGTTATATCAATGAATTTGCCACCGGAAGATTGTTACGTGATGCCAAATTATATGAAATTGGTGCCGGGACATCCGAGATCCGTAGAATGTTAATTGGCAGAGAATTATTTAAAGAAACCGCATAAAACTGATTTGGAGATAGAAATGAACAATGATCCGGTAGTTATAGTTGGAGCAGCCAGAACACCTCTAGGGGGCTTTGCTGGTAGCCTGTCAGCTGTGTCAGCGCCCAATCTGGGTACAGTTGCCATTGAAGGCGCAATTAAACATGCAAATTTAGATAAATCACTGGTTGATGAGGTTTTTATGGGGTCGGTATTACCCGCAGGAACAGGACAGGCCCCTGCTCGTCAGGCGTCCCTGAATGCGGGTTTACCCCAATCAGCAGGCTGCACCACCATAAATAAAGTCTGTGGTTCCGGTATGAAAGCCGTGATGTTATCGCATGATTTAATTGTTGCAGGCTCAGGGGAGATTTTTGTTGCGGGGGGTATGGAGAGTATGACAAACGCCCCTTACTTATTACCCAAAGCCCGGGGTGGCTATCGTCTTGGTCATGGAGAAGTAAAAGATTCCATGTTTCTTGATGGACTCGAAGATGCCTATGAACCGGGGAAATTGATGGGGGTCTTTGCTCAGGAAACTGCCGATAAGTATCAATTTAGCCGTGAACAACAGGATGCGTTTGCCATAAAATCCTTAACTCGGGCACAACAGGCTATAAATAATGGGGACTTTGACAACGAAATTAGTGCAGTGACCATTAAAAGCCGTCGCGGTGAAACTGTGGTCGCCACAGACGAACAACCTTTGAATGCAAAATTGGAAAAAATTCCGACATTACGCCCGGCTTTTAGCAAAGATGGCAGCATAACTGCTGCAAATTCCAGTTCCATATCCGATGGTGCAGCCGCATTGATTTTAATGAAACAATCCAGAGCGGAAGCATTAGGATTAACCATACTGGCTAAAATCATTAGCCATGCTACCAACTCCCTCAAACCCAGTGAATTTACCATTGCACCCGTTGGAGCCATTCAGAAAGTGTTACAAAAATCAAACTGGGCCATTGGTGATGTCGATCTATTTGAAATCAATGAAGCATTTGCCATGGTCACAATGGCTGCAATGCACGATCTGAAACTGGATCACAACAAAGTCAATATCTATGGTGGAGCCTGTGCGCTGGGACATCCTTTAGGAGCGACTGGAGCTCGAATTATTGTCACTTTATTAAATGCATTAAAAAATACCGGTGGCACAAAAGGCGTTGCCGCACTTTGTATTGGCGGTGGAGAAGCAACGGCTATTAGCATTGAGTTAGCCGAATAGTGCTTCAGCTTACAATTATCTTCTGAATAGTAAAAAGTTGAAATTACTATTCTCTTAAGTTGTTTAGAGCAGATCTAATTTGGATTAGTTTAATGATATTAAATGAAGAACAATACCTGATAAAAGAAGCAGCCAGGCAATACGCTGATGCGGAAATAAGACCCTATGCCAGTGAATGGGATAAAAGTGCGACATTCCCCGCAAAGGCACTTCAAGGTCTGGCAGATTTGGGTTTTTATGGTATGTTGGTGCCTGAACAATATGGGGGTTGCAATATCGGTCACATCGCAGCGGCAACCGTGATTGAAGAAATTTCAGCGGCGGATGCTGCCTGTGGCACAGTGATCAGTGTCACAAATTCTGTAGCCTGCATGCCTATCTTAAAATTTGGAACTGAAATTCAAAAACAGACATTTTTAAAACCACTGGCTTCAGGTAAAGCTCTGGGATTATTTTGTTTGACTGAACCACAGGCTGGCTCTGATGCCGCCGATTTAAAAACACAGGCAACAAAAACTGAAGCGGGATATATTCTCAATGGTGTTAAGCAATTTATTACATCAGGCCAACATGGTGATATTGCTATCGTTTTTGCTGTCACAGATGCCAAAGCTGGAAAAAAAGGTTTAAGTGCTTTTATTGTGCCCACCACTACCCCCGGTTTTTCAGTATCCTCCATCGAAAATAAAATGGGGCAACACGCGTCAGATACCTGTCAAATTATGTTGCAGGACTGTTTCGTCAGTACAGAAAATTTATTAGGAGCAGAAGGTGAAGGCTATAAAATTGCTTTAAGTAACCTGGAAGGCGGTCGAATTGGCATAGCGGCACAATCCGTTGGCATAGCCTCTGCTGCTCTTAAAGCCGCAAAAACCTATGCTTTGGAACGACAAACCTTTGGTAAACCGATTATAGAGCATCAGGTAATTGCCTTTAAGATTGCAGACATGGCAACAAAAATTGAAGCCGCGCGTTTACTGTACCAACAGGCTGCGGCCTTAAGAGATGAAGACAAACCCTGTTTAAAAGAAGCATCTATGGCCAAATTATTTGCCTCCGAGATGGCTGAAAAAGTATGTTCAGAAGCGATTCAAATTCATGGAGGCTATGGCTATTTAACTGATTTTCCAGTTGAAAAATATTATAGAGATGTCAGAATTTGTCAAATCTACGAAGGTACCAGTGAAATACAGAAAATTGTTATTAGTCGTGCCGTTTTGAAAGAATAAATTAAGGGTATCCTTAATTAACTGTAGCCTTATTAATTCTGACCACTGATTGAGCAAACCATCTGGCCGACGCGTTGATAAAGTTACCATTGAAATAACTATGGAATATTAAATGCCTATCATTAAATCCAGTGTCAATACACGAACGGATGAATATCAAAATAACTTCGACTCCATGCAGATTTTGGTTAATGAATTAAATACTGAAATCTCATCTATCACAGAAGGCGGTGGAGAATCAGCTCGTAAAAGGCATTTATCAAGAGGCAAGTTGCTTCCTCGTGAGAGGATTTATGAACTTCTGGATGAAGGCTCCCCCTTTCTTGAACTCTCACAATTTGCAGCCTATAAAATGTATGATTTTTCGGTTCCAGCAGCTGGTATTATTACCGGTATTGGACGAGTCAGTGGTCGTGAATGCATGCTTGTTGTCAATGATGCTACAGTTAAAGGTGGTACCTACTTTCCTGAAACAGTAAAAAAACATCTCAGAGCACAGGAAATTGCTCAGCAAAATAATTTACCCTGTATTTATCTGGTAGATTCCGGAGGAGCAAATCTACCACAGCAGGATGAAGTTTTTCCAGATAAGGATGATTTTGGTCGGATCTTTTATAATCAGGCTACAATGTCCGCAAAAGGTATACCTCAGATTGCTGTAGTTATGGGTTCCTGTACGGCCGGGGGAGCCTACGTTCCCGCTATGGCTGATGAAAGTATAATTGTTAAACAACAGGGAACAATCTTTCTGGCTGGACCTCCACTGGTGAAAGCCGCTACAGGTGAAGAAGTTTCTGCTGAAGACCTCGGTGGTGCCGATGTCCACTGTAAAATTTCAGGTGTTACCGATCATTATGCGCAAAATGATCAGCATGCATTAAGTATCACCCGAAATATCATTAACCATTTAAACTATGTAAAAGAACCCCAGATATCAATTAAAAAACCTGCAGAACCTCTCTACGATATTAAGGAATTATATGGAGTAGTGCCTACCGATCTGAAGAAACCTTATGATGCCAGAGAAATTATTGCGCGTATTGTGGATGCTTCAGAGTTTGATGAATTTAAATCCTTATTCGGCACAACCCTGGTCTGTGGCTTTGCACGTATATGGGGTTATCCTGTAGGAATTGTTGCAAATAATGGCATCCTGTTTTCTGATTCAGCTCTTAAAGGTGCTCATTTCATAGAGCTCTGCAGTCAACGAAAAATACCGTTAATTTTTCTACAGAACATTAATGGGTTTATGGTCGGCAAAAAGTATGAATCAGAAGGCATAGCAAAACATGGAGCCAAGATGGTCACCGCTGTCGCCTGCTCCCAGGTTCCCAAATTTACCGTTATCGTTGGAGGTAGTTTCGGTGCAGGTAATTACGGAATGTGTGGTCGGGCCTACAATCCCAGATTTTTGTGGATGTGGCCTAACGCAAGGATTTCAGTGATGGGTGGTGAACAGGCAGCAAATGTTCTGGCACAGGTAAAAAGGGATAATATCGAGCGTAAAGGTGATAGCTGGAGCGAAGAAGATGAAAACACCTTCAAAAAACCCATACAACAGCAATATGAACATCAGGGCCATCCCTATTATGCCAGCGCCCGCTTATGGGATGATGGTATTATTGACCCGGCAGACACACGAATGACATTGGGACTGGCCATTTCGGCAAGTTTAAATGCTCCCATAACAGCAACACGATTTGGCATTTTCAGGATGTAAATAACATGATAAAACAACATATAGATGAACGCGGAGTAGCTACAGTCACTATGGATCGTGAAGACGTTCATAATGCATTTGATGCACAGTTAATCAGCGAATTAACAAAAACATTTCAACTACTGGATGATGATGAAAAGGTGAGAATTATTTGCCTGAAAGGTTCAGGCAAAAATTTTTCAGCGGGTGCCGATCTGAACTGGATGAAAGAAATGGCAAACTACAGTTGGGATGAAAATTATCAGGATTCATTAAAACTGGCTTCTTTGATGAGTACCATCGCAAACTGTAAGAAACCGACCATGGCTATTGTACAGGGAGCCAGTTTTGGTGGCGGAGTCGGTCTGATAGCGGCTTGCGATTTTGCCATCTGTAGTGATAATGCAAGTTTTTGTCTGTCCGAGGTTCGTTTGGGGCTGATACCATCGGTTATTAGTCCTTATGTAGTGAAAGCCATTGGTTCCAGGGCAGCCAGTCGATATTTTATCAGCGCTGAAATTTTCAGCGCTGAGGATGCATTAAAATCAGGCCTGGTATCTGAAATTTGTCATCTCGATGAACTTGAAAAATTGGCTGAACATTTAGTCGGTTTAATTACAGCCAATGCTCCGTTGGCCATTATTGAAGTCAAAAAGCTTATAAAACGTGTTGAAGTGTTACCTATCAACGAAGAGATGATCCGCGATACC
>DRNA01000496.1 GCA_011322365.1 Aeromonadales bacterium
CATCCCCTTATCCAGGGCATAATTACTCAAAGGTATAAATTTTTTATGTAACAATGATTCACCCCGCCAAAAGGGTAATATCACACTATCAGTTGACTTAGATGCTATTTCATCAATCATGGCAGTCCATAATTCCGATGTCATATAACCTGGATTTTTGCCAATAATATGCCGTGGACACATAAAACAGGAAAGATTGCAAATCGGCGTCAGTTCCAAAACAATACGATCGGGGTAAGACAAAACAGACATAAAAAACTCAATAATGGGCTATTGTAATTCACACCAGACAAAGCGTACAGAATGACCATTCAGAAAGTGCATTTTAGCGACCGCTGTTCGCTAATTGGCCTGCTGTTCACGTTCATACAAGTGTAAGGATTCCTTATTTAAAGGCAGACGTTTAATATATTCCTTTGTATAGCATGAGCCATAATTTTTGGTTCACTCCCAGCCTATACGCTGCCAGGATTATTTATATAATACCGTATCAATACAAACCTAGCCTATAACGCTCAAATTATAATCCTGTACAGGCCCAATAAAAGAACGACGCATATACCAACTATCTACCAATAAAGTAACCGCTTTCTCTTTTAGCTGTTCCAGCAAGCCCCTGATAAAGGCTTCGAGCAATAACCAGTTTATCACTATTGCCTGCTTACAGGGTTAAACATAATGTCATATTACAGCCAGAACATTTAACAATTGTGGCCAGTGCTACGTAGCATTGCCCTCTAACACACTCAGACAGATTGGCTTTATTACCATGCTTCTGATAAATCTAACTCATGGGTGCTTTTTTAGAATGACCCAGCACAACAAAGTTATCAATGGTTAGATAAACCTGACTATCAGCTAACAATTTTAAGATCAGGCTTGTCCAGTATCCAGCTGTCGCTGGTTACAAACAAAGGTTGAGTAAATAAACTATCGATTAAGGTTTTACGCTCCTAAGGAGTATCACTCGAGTTAAAAATGTAACGTAATACAATAGTTTTCACTGAGGATTTTTCCGTATTCTTTAGTGTGCATAGCGGCCTTCAGAAGCTTGCTTTATTTTACTGAAGGCCGCTTCTTAAAATACCAGTCTTTTAAGAAGCAGTAGCAACGCTGCCGATTTTTTTCAACTATTTTTTTACTTTTTTTGTACATCTTTCCTGTTACGGACTATCGGTTAACTGAGGTAACCAATACTTATTAAATGATTCTCCTTTTTAGGAGATCTGAAACTCTAAATATTAGATACCACTAAGTATATTTATAATATTTAAAGATGAATTGCCATTACCATAAGGATTACTCTTAACAACTTCTACCAAATCTTGAGACGAATTATAGGCATTTATTATAGAATCAACATTAATTTCTGAAAGTTTATTCCACCCTGAATACACTGTTTCAAGCCATTCTGTTTCTTCTCTTAGTGTAATACAGGGTACTTGATGAAAAAAAGCCTCTTTCTGTACACCACCAGAATCAGTAATTATAACTCTGGCTGAGATCTCCAATCTCATCATTTCCAAATAGGATAATGGACTTATGGTTAGCAGACCATTTAACCAATGATCTTTATTATGTATTTCTATTATTTTTTTAGTCCTTGGGTGAAGAGGTAAAACAACGTCAATATTGCTTCGTATAGACTGCAATGCAGAGAAAATACTTTCTAGCCTGGAATACTCATCTGTATTTTCTGCACGATGTATCGTACACAATACATATTGTTTATCTTTAAGAGCCCATTTTTCTAACTTGAAACGTTTAAGCGCTTTTTCCTTGTAGTAAAGCGTGCTATCAAACATAACATCACCAACCAGATATATACCATGAGTTATACCTTCTTTACTAAGATTATCTACTGATATCTGTGTTGGGCATAATAATAATGTGGAAACATGATCCGTAACAACTCGATTGATTTCTTCTGGCATATTCTTATTAAATGAACGTAATCCAGCTTCAACATGTGCAATAGGTATATTCATTTTACTTGCAGCCAAAGCTCCTGCCAAAGTAGAGTTAGTATCACCATACACCAAAACCCAGTCAGGACGCTCCACTTTTAGTATTCGCTCAATTTTTTCTAACATCAAGCCTGTCATAGCACCATGAGACAAATTTGAAACCCCCAAGTTGTAGTCCGGCTTTGGTATTTCAAGTTCTTTAAAAAAGGTATCTGACATATTTTGATCAAAATGCTGACCTGTATGGACAATAATTTCTTTAATTATATTCCTAGTCTGGTTTTTATTATAACCTGAAATAGCACGAGAGACAGCTGATGCTTTTATAAATTGTGGGCGAGCTCCAACTATAGTTACAATTTTAACCATATGAGACCATTGCCTTTACTATTTTTTGTTGTTCTGTCTCACTCAAATAAGGATACATTGGCAAACTCATAACCTGATGAGACAAGTCTTCTGCAATAGGTAAATCAAAAACTTCTGTTTTCAAAGCGGGTTGTTGATTTAAAGGAACCGGATAGTGAACAGCAGTTGGGATACCTGCATCTTTTAGCTTTTGAATAATGATATCCCGGTCTTTTACCTGGATTGTATACTGTGCATAAACACTGGTATTATCATCTGTAATATAAGGAGGAATTATATCTATACAATGTTCACTAATGAGCCTGCTATAATACTCTCCCAACTCTTGACGTTTTTCAACTTCATCGGGAAATATTGCCAGCTTTGCTAGTACAATGGCTGCCTGCAGGGTATCCATTCGACCATTAATGCCAATTCGGGAATGATGATAACGCCTATCCTGTCCATGGACTCTTATTTCTCGCATGATTTGAGCCAAATCATCATCATTGGTAAAACAGGCACCGCTATCGCCATAACCACCTAAGGGCTTTGAAGGGAAAAAGCTGGTACAGCCAATGGTTGATAATGAGCAGGATTGCTTGCCTTTATAACTTGCGCCCAGACTTTGAGCACCATCTTCAATCACGGGTAGCTGATATTTTGCTGCAATGGCATTGATTTTGTCAAAATCGGCACATTGACCGTACAGGCTGACGGCCATAATGGCTTTGGTTTGGGGGGTAATGGCTGATTCAATTTTATCGGGATCGATATTATAGGTTCTGGGGTCAATATCTACAAAAACTGGTTTGGCGCCCAATAAGGCGATCATTTCTCCGGTTGCAATAAAGGTAAAAGGGGTGGTGATGACTTCATTACCGGGTTTTATGTCCAGCGCCATGAGTGAAATAAGGAGTGCATCAGTACCACTAGACACACCTATACAATGTTTTACACCAACAAAATCTGCCAGTTTTTCTTCTAACTCCCTGACTTTATCACCCATAATAAAAGATGTTGAATTTAAAACTTCATCCATATTTTTTTCAATTTGTGGCTGCAATTTAAAGTATTGCTTACCCAGATCTATAAAATTTATAGAATCGTTTTTTACATTTAACTCATCTATTAACTGCTCTGGTGTGATGGCTATATCCGGACGGTTTAGCAAAATATCTTTATTTCTGGTGACCACTCTGGCTGCCATGGACTCTGTCGATGCAATTATCAAAGCAGTGGTAATCTCTGCACTTTCTATATCAATATGCTGACGCCGGGGCCTGGGTGCGGGCGCTGTTCCGCACGCCCCCGAACACCCCGCTGCCCGGGCTCCCACCGTTGTCCCACCTGATGCTGAACACCGTGGAGGGGGTGAACCTCCACGAGTTTCG
>DRNA01000497.1 GCA_011322365.1 Aeromonadales bacterium
TTAAATGACAGAAATATGACCCGATTAACAAAATAACAGCTTGAATGGTACATTTCTCATCAATCAAAAAACACCAAAATTCCGGATTTATATCCTGACTTTCAGCTATCTCTGTAAACGTGCGGACATCATTATAAGGACTTTCTACAGCAATTTCATCTTCAATTAATCGTTAATTTCATCAGGCCAGAATCGTGCAATAACTTTTCCTTTAGTATCAAAGCCATGGCAGGTATCTTTAAGGTTATTTGATAAATGAAACTTTCCCGAATCCTGTTGATTTTGCATCTTCAGGTAAGGGTATATGGTCTGAATTGCGGTAGTAGCCATTACAGAAAGGAGTTCCGTTAGATGGGTACAGCCTTTAACTCCCGCAAAAAGATTTTTCACCATCAGATTCCATCCTGGAGCAATCTGCTTACCAATCAATAACTTATACCAGTCATTGACGTCTGCACATATGCTAAATGGAGAATAAAGGGTTTCAGTTTGTGCATCATGAATTGTCAGTTTTTCATCCAGAGTCAGACGAAATAACATCTCATGAATGGCCTCACCGGGAGGCAGATCACCTCGCTCTATAGAAGCAAACACATGATCTTTGGTATCGGTAAGGTGTGCTTCAATATCCCAGAGGCCATCTGATCGTAGAAATCCATGGCAGATGATTTTTCGGGTATGGATTTGTTTTCGCTTAACTGCAGTTCTTAGAGTCATATTTTTTCTTTTGGATTGGAATAGTATTAAGAAGCATTTGCCAGGGATGCCACCAGTTCATCATCAATCAGGATAATGCCGCGTTCTCGATGTTTGGCCGCAATTAACTGATTATCCGCTTCATGTAAAATTCCATCTAAAGAAACTTCTGTATCAGGCCTGATGACCACTGCGCCTAAAGTTGCCTGAGCATAGTAGCTTTGCTGACCAACTGCCAGCTTAATTTCTGAAATACTTTGCTGAATTCTCTGCAACAGTTTTTTTCCATCTTCTGCAGACATCACTTCCATAGCAATACAGAACTCATCACCCCCATATCGACCTACCAGATCAAAACTTCGAGTACAACGATTGAGAACTTTTGCTACATTAACTAAAACATTATCTCCAGCAAGATGGCCTAACTGATCATTTATTATTTTAAACTTATCCAAATCCAGCATAGCAACAAATATCAAATTACCATCCCTTTTAATGCGAGCTGTTTCTTCTTCAAGACGGTTGATAAAAGACTGTCTTCTTAACAGCCCGGTTAGCTCGTCAAAAGTAGCTCCTTTATAATGTTGCCAGTGCTTATGCGCTAAAATGATAGAGATTAAAAATGATAAATAGAGTAAACTCAGCGGTGTAAGCATGGATGCTATTGCAAAATTAAAACCAGAGACAACCTCAAAATTTTGTAAAATATCATAAATAGAAAATAACAGATGAATCGCTATACCAGAACTTATCCATCCAGCATAGGGTAACCTTTCTTTATATGCCCTCCATAACATACCAACTGTAACTAAAATGGCCATTAATACTAACAACAAATTAATATCTAACCAATAATACATCGAAGTAAAACTCTGGAATGGTACCAACAGAATATTTATTGCCGCAACAATATACAGGGCTTTGATAATCAAAGGTAATCGGGCTCTAAAAAATTGAAAGTAAAACTGTGTGAAGAATATAACGATTAAATAAAAAAATATAAAATTTAGTCTGAAAATCACGTTCAAATTCATATTAAAAAATACAGGCCATATACTATAGGTGAATAGATAACCGGTATAACAAAAAGCTGATATTCCAAAAAATAATAAATCCTTACCTCTGGGTATAAACGTATAAAACACCAGTTGACTGAAACCAATAACCGCTAACACCACCATAATAATAGATATGGGAAGCTGTTGCTTTACCTGTTGGTCAACCAGTGCCTGCCATTCATCAATACGAATATTTTTTTCAAGCAAACCACCATCACGGCTATCATTGTAGACATCGACAACCAGTTCGTTATCCTGGCCATAATAAATCAAATGGGAGGGTAAATAATAATAACGGCTATATAAGTTAGCTTTTTCAAAATCGGGCGCAAACCTGCCCATTTGACCTATCAATTGATGATTTAAATAGGTTTTGTCTGCATCTCTTATCTGACCTAGAAATATCCCTAATGATTTTTCTTTTAAAGCCAGTGGAATGAAAAAATGCGTTCTATAAACAGCCCTGCCATCAGAAATTTTGCTCTGCTGCTTTTCCCATGATTTTCCGATTAATATCGGTTGACAATCATGCAGAACGTCAATTGTTTCATGACTATTTTCATCAGGAAAACATAGTTGCCAATTGGTATTTAAGCTAATTGGCAATTTAGAAACAACATCTTTTTTATTTTCGAGTTCAGTTATCGAAGTAGAAAAGCTAACTGGAACATACAATAAAAACAACATCATTATAATTGATGAAAATAATATTTTAAATGAACTAAAAATACTCACCTACCTTAGGTCCTTTCAATAGACTGTTATCTATTTAAAAAAGCATTTACTCTTTTTTTCACATCATCAAGTTCTAATAAACGAGTGAATTCTATAATTTCATTTTCAATAGAAGCATGAAGCGAATTCTGATCATTGTTCATTTGATATTCTTTTAGTAATTTCCGTGTTGCCATAACACCATCGGTTGGAAGCCGGGCTAATTTCATTGCCATATCACAGGTATGTGAATTTACATCTTCAACAATAGCATTAATTAAACCATCATTGAGAGCTTCTTCAGCCGTATGAGGTTCCCCCAGCAGCAACCATTCAGCAGCTTTGTGGTATCCTATTTGCTGAGGAAGCAATAAACTCGATCCTGCTTCGGCACAAACACCCAATTGTGTAAATGGCATTGAAAATATAGCAGTCCTGTCTGCAAATACAAGATCACAGTGAAGTAATAAAGTCGTACCTATACCCACGGCCACTCCCGAGACAGAAGCCAATAACGGTTTATTAAAATCTCTCAGGCTTAATAAAAACTGGTAAACCGGCGAATTTTTGTTTATGTTATTTTTTACAGGTGGGTGTGTACTATCCTCTTTTTGAGAAAGAAAGTCATGCAAGTCATTCCCTGCAGTAAAACAGCCCCCATTCCCCTGAAATATAACCACTTTGATATCCACATTTTGTTTTGCACTCTCCAGAGCATCTGTTAATGTTTGATACATAGACTGTGTGATGGCATTTTTTTTGGATACCCGGTTAAACTCGAGAGTGAGTATCCCGTCATTTATGCCTTGATTGATATAATGAGTTGTATTCATCTGATTCTCTCTTTTACAAAAAATAAAGTGATTTAATTTTGATTTGATACACTTCATGTTACGCTGTTGACAAAATACTGTCATCAGATTAATTTTAGTCTTATACCTGACTCTACCTGAGTTAAAAGCATTATACTGTAACTGGAAACCTGACATGAACGAATTAGAGCAAAGACTGGATCAACTTGAGACTAAAGCAGCTTATCAGGAAGATACCGTCAACCAGCTAAATGCTATTGTTATTGAGCAACAACAGACCATCCAGCAACTTAAAATGGTTATCAATGCCTTACAAACTGCAGTCAAATCCCACGCTGATCATATTATGAGTCCGTCACCTTCACAGGACGAAACGCCACCTCATTATTAAAATACCAGGATTAGTTACACTCTCGAACCTATTTCTTCAACCTGGAAGCAGGTAACCTGAGCCCCGGCTTTAAAAGAACCAACCGCTTTTTGCAACAGCACATCCCGTTTAATAAAATCATATTGATCCATTATTGAACGAGAAAAATGTTTCACCCGTTCGGAAACAAGTACATGTCCCGGTTCGGCTGTTTTTTCCAGGCGAGCGGCAAAATTAAGTGCAGTCCCCCCGAGATCAGCAATTCCAGTTACCGCATTCTGACTCACATAGACAGGCCCCAGATCCATGCCAATCCGCAGGTTAAATCCAGCTGCAATTAAAACGGACTGGATCATCATGGCACATTTCACTCCCACAGAAGCATTATGAAATGTCACTCTAAGAGAGTCACCTTCCATATTAGGATAAGCCGCCTGCCAGCGGTTTAAAATGGGTTTTAACAGGCCTCTAAATAATTCCAGCCGACTGGCCATTTCCGCTTCAGGCCATTGAGAGAAATCTTTCAGATCCATAAACATCACCGTTAGATGCCTGTTTTGAGCGGCCTGGTGTTCCGCAGCCAACTCTAACATTCTGGGCCAGAATTTCTCCTTCACCGAGGATAATGTCGTCCGCAAATCGGTTTGCAAAGTGAGATTATCCCTGAGTTCAAACTGAGCCATTTGCAACTGCTCTGCTTCCTGTTGCAAGGCATTGGCTAATTCTGTGGGTTCGTAGTCCCCCATATCATCTATGGACAGAACGATCTCTGTGACGCCTGGAGAATGTTTCATCGACTGTAGGTGTAAAGAGCATCCCCACTGTGAAGCGGCCAGATGCTCCATCAAAAAGGGTAAGGTTGCTATTTCCTGAGGGCGAATACCATCAGGGTATTTTAATAAAATAGTTTTTCTTGCTCCATATAATCTTTCAAATTCACCACGCTTGAAAGTAATAAATTCTGAACCATTTTCATCCCAACTACTGTTTCTGCATTTAATATTTTTAATAGACCATTCTTTGATGACGGCTCCAGATAATTTACACCCACTTAAATCACTACCATCAAGTTGGGCAAAACTTAAATTACAACCCCGCAGATCAGCTGCTGATAAATTAGCAGACGTAATCACTGCTGAACTCAATTCAGCGGCTACTGCAATAACTCCCGTTAAGGTAGCCTTTTTCAGATTAGTTTTTACCAGAGAAGCCCGATTTAAATTGGCACCGGTCAAATCAACGCCGGAAAGATTGGCTCCATTAAACTGAGCGCCACTAAGATTGGCTCCGATAAGGGAAGCGCCGGTCAGATCAAAACCGGATAAATTCTGACCGCTTAATATAGATTCATTCAGGTTGGCACCTCGTAAATCGAAGAGGTCCAGATCCAGACTGCGTAAATCGAGCCCTTTTAAACTTATCCCGGAAACAATAGCCGTAAGAAAATCCGCACCATCGAGTTTGGCACGATCCAATATGGCCTGGGTAAGGTTAGCAGCAATAAAACGACAATTACGACAATCTGCATAACTGAAATTAGTGCCTTTCAAATTACTATCAATTAAATTGGCACCAACAAGGTTAGAATAACTTAAGTCATAGCCCGATAAATCCATACCATTCAAAGGTGCTCTGGATAAATCTATTTTTACACTGTCAGCACTTTTGATTCGCCAGCTATTCCAGACCTTACGTCCCGATTTCAACTTCTCCAGATGTTCTTTTTTCATACTCAATCATCTTCTTATACTGAACAGTGCCAGGAATTGACCGTCACCTGACTACCTTTGCTTAGCGAAAGTATACACTATAGCAACTACCATCCCATAATAATGGGCACAGTTTATACCCGTACTCTACAGAGTATTCAGTTTTTCACTACATAGCTTAATGAAAGTTAATGTAAACTGCATAAGTGCTATCTAGTTCTGAAAATAAGGATAATATTACCCGGAGAAATGTCTGCAATTAATATTCTTACCGCTATCTTCACCTGGCAAGGAGACATTTCTTTTTGAAAAAAGAATCGCGACAATTTGTCACAGCCTCAATATCATGATAAAACATGAGTTCTGTTAACCTTTAGGTTATATTAGTTTGCTCTAATGAATTTGAAAAATATTGATTTTGATCAATATTTTTTGGGTTAACAATTGATACGATAGATTTTGGGGAGCTGTATGTGATTGACTTTTCAATACATATAGTCATTTTATCAACGTTCTCACTCATCCAGGATAATAATTATGAGTACCACAACTACACAAGACCAGGCGCTGACCTATAACTATAAAGTTGTCAGACAATTTGCTCTGGTTACTGTTTTATGGGGAATTGTGGGCATGACTGTCGGGGTTTTAATTGCCTCCCAGTTAATCTGGCCTGCGCTCAATTTTGATACACCCTGGCTAACCTATAGCCATTTGAGACCCTTACACACCAATGCGGTAATTTTTGCGTTTGGTGGTTCCGGTTTAATTGGAACCTCTTTCTATGTTGTGCAAAGAACCTGTCAAACCCGACTCTTTGCAGGTGGATTAGCTTCCTTTGTATTCTGGGGCTGGCAACTGGTTATTGTTGCTGCTGCTATTTCATTACCTTTAGGTTACACCACATCAAAGGAATATGCCGAACTGGAATGGCCCATTGATATTTTAATTGCTGTAGTGTGGGTTGCCTATGCTATCGTATTTTTTGGTACCATTATGAAACGTAAAACCAGGCATATTTATGTGGCTAACTGGTTTTACGGTGCTTTTATCCTTACTATCGCTATTTTGCATATTTTTAATAATCTGGAATATCCAGTAAGTGCAATGAAATCGTATTCACTTTATGCTGGAGCCGTGGATGCGATGGTGCAATGGTGGTATGGACACAATGCGGTAGGCTTTTTCCTGACTGCCGGCTTCCTCGGTATGATGTATTACTTTGTACCCAAACAGGCAGGCCGACCAGTATTTTCCTATCGTTTGTCGGTGGTTCACTTCTGGGCCCTGATCGGTGTCTATATGTGGGCTGGTCCTCACCACCTGCACTACAGTGCCTTACCTGACTGGGCGCAATCATTGGGTATGGTTTTCTCATTGATCCTGTTAGCACCTTCCTGGGGTGGTATGATCAACGGCATCATGACTTTATCCGGCGCATGGCATAAACTTCGTGATGATCCTATTATTCGTTTCCTTATTGTCTCACTGTCATTTTATGGCATGTCCACTTTTGAAGGACCGATGATGTCCATCAAAACCGTAAACGCTCTATCTCATAACACTGACTGGACAATTGGCCATGTACACAGTGGTGCATTAGGCTGGGTGGCCATGGTCACCATGGGTTCACTTTATGTGCTTATTCCAAGGCTTTGGGGCAAAACAAAAATGTACAGTATTAAATTAATTAACTGGCATTTCTGGTTATCAACTATCGGTGTAGTACTTTATATCGCTTCTATGTGGATTGCCGGTGTAATGCAGGGGCTGATGTGGCGTGCAACTAACCCTGATGGCACCTTAACCTATACCTTTATGGAATCTCTGAAATTTACCTACCCCTATTACGGTGGTCGCCTGCTCGGTGGTGTGATTTTCCTTTCCGGTATGTTCATCATGGCTTATAACGTTTATAAAACTATTAAGGGGTCTAATACCGACGATGTTGCTGAACAGAAAATTGTCGATGTTTTACCAGAAGGAGCACAATAATGAATCATGATATTGTTGAAAAGAACATTGGTCTGATGGCTTTGCTGATTATCATCGTAGTCAGTATTGCGGGTCTGGTTGAAATTGTTCCTTTATTTTTTCTGAACTCAACCACAAAACCCATCGAAGGTCTGAAACCCTTAAATGCCCTGCAACTGGAGGGTCGTGATATCTACATTCGTGAAGGCTGCCATGTGTGTCATACACAGATGATTAGACCTTTCCGATCAGAAACAGAACGTTATGGTCATTATTCGGTGGCCGGTGAATCGGTTTACAACCGTCCGTTTCTCTGGGGTTCAAAAAGAACCGGGCCTGATCTGGCCAGAGTAGGTGGACGTTATAGTGATGACTGGCATCGAGTCCACCTGAATAACCCTCGCGATGTTGTGCCTGAGTCAAATATGCCGGCTTTTCCCTGGTTATCTGAAAATGTATTAACCGGTGAA